>CAZDMX010000149.1:0-3192 GCA_964506085.1 uncultured Thiothrix sp.
GCTTACTCCTATTTGATGTTAAGAGTATTATCCCGCAGATGGGTGGTCACATCATGACCATAGGTGGGAATAGTTTCGTAAGTATGGCTGAAGCTTAGTGGTAATCAGGTAACACTAAGATGAATGAAATATTTTTTTGTATTGATAAAAGCATATTTATTTTTAAGCCCAAAGATTGTAGCTGACAAGAAAAAAATGACGACAAAACTCAAAAGCATCCTTTTTTCTCCAAGAAAGACAAGTAGCTAAAGAATATGTTATGTCTGATAAGTTCATCCAGAATCTATCCCCAAGAGTTATAACTTTACTAACTTACGCTATTTTTCTTAGCTGGTTAAAATCCTGAATTGAATCAATTTCTTCTTGCTCTATTGTCTTAGCTCTATATAGGTCGCAACGAACTTGAAGGTTAAGCCAAAAATCAGCTGACACTCCAAAGAATTTTGCTAAACGAAGTGCAGTACTTGGTGTAACGCCTCTTTTTTTATTAATAAGTTCGTTTATACGTTGATAAGGAACATGGATAGCTTTTGCTAAGTCACTCTGGCTTATAGCCATTGGTATTAAGAACTCTTCTTTTAGCATTTCACCGGGATGTGTTGGTTCTCTATTTGTTGGGATTCTCATAATTTTAACCTTATATCAATGGTAATCAGTAATTTCCACATCATATGGGTTTGATTCATTCCATTTGAAACAAACTCTATATTGTTGATTTATTCTCATACTATATTCTTCATTTCTATCACCAGATAACGCTTCTAATCTACTCCCTGGAGGAACTCGAAGTTCATCAAGAGTTGTAACTGAATCTAATTGGTCAAACTTTCTCGTGGTTACATTCCAAAGTGATTGAGGACATAACTTCCTAGCTTTTTTGGTATTTTCACCATTGAATATATCTTCGGTTACCTGATTTCTAAACGAATCTATCATGTAGACATAATAACACGGACTCCATGCTATTCAAACCAACAAGTGTACATTTTAGGGGATACTCGTAATCATTCTTGATCATATCTCGATGTTTGAGTTCTGGGGACTAATGTTACCCACGAAAAACGGACACCCTAATCATTAGGTTTTGCTTCAAAATCGTTCGGACTCATATAGCCATTAGCTGAGTGCCTTCTGACAGGATTATAGAACAACGCTATAAACTCAAAGATACCCGCCTGAACCTCTTCTACCGTCTTATAATTTTCCGGCATATTCTCCTAACCACAGTAGATAAAGTTGTTTATCTACGTCTGTGAAAAAGACATCTTCCCTTCGATTTCCTCTCTGGGTGATATGGTGAGGAGTATTAACAAATACATTTCTGGCTACTCTTGGTATACAGGCATCATATCAATGTCATTCCATCCTTCAATTTATCATGATAAAGGGTTGCGTCACCTTATTTGTTGATAGCAAAAACGATGATAGAAGACGAGGGCATGAAAATTCAACATGTTATGGATGGAAAACAAGTAGTCGAAGCGGTCAAGAAAAAGCGCTACACGATGATTTTAATGGATATTCATATGCCGGATATTGATGGCTATGCAGCTACAAAACTCATTCGTCAATGGGAAAAGAAAAACAAAATAAAGCCAGTCCCTATTATCGCTATGACAGCTAATGCATTAAAAGGTGATCGAGAAAAATGTTTGGAAACGGGCATGGACGACTATCTGGCAAAACCCGTCAGCCGTGAAAAATTGCTCGAAAAAATAAACATGTGGATGAAAAAAACACAGAAAGAAGTATGTGCTGTGTAGAACCAAGTAGTCATGTTTTGATCAAAAACCCTATTGTCACACCTGTAAAGTGGTAAAAGGTTTCGTGACGAGTATAATCGCCCTCTCTTTGAGATAGCTTTATCTTTATTTGATAGAGACTATTCAGATATTTATGCAGAGGAAAACACATGAATGCGAGCGATGCGTGTAACGATACTAGTTGCGCAATGCCAGATATAGCCAATGAACCCCATTTAGGTCCTAACGCCAAATTAAACTGGGTGGGTATGAGTGGAATCGAAGTTCCTGTCTTCATGATTAATGGCTGTAAAGAAAAAATCCAAATGGTTTCAAAAGTACAGGCTTATGTAAACCTCACCGATCCAAAAAGTAAAGGCATTCACATGTCTCGCTTGTATCTTACCATCGACCAAAAACTGGGAATGGGGACGCTCTCACCTAAGTTACTACACGATATTGTTACTGACTTTGTTGAATCACATGAAGGTCTAAGTGATAGTGCCTATTTAGAATGTCGCTTGGAGTTTTTTGAGCGTCGTAACTCACTGATCAGTGATAATACAGGCTGGAAAAGCTACCCGTTTAGAGTCATAGCTACGATGAAACACGGCGTTGTAACTACTGAGCTTTCCCTGCAAATCCCATACTCTTCAACATGTCCTTGTTCTGCCGCTTTAGCGCGTCAATTAATCCAAAAAGGATTCCAATCACAATTCTCCAAAAGTGGCATGGTCGATGCAGAGCAAGTGCATGATTGGTTAGGAACCACTGAAGGTATTAGCGCCACGCCGCATAGCCAACGAAGTGTTGCTCAAGTTCGCGTAAAGCTGGATGAGAAACTAGAAGAGTTACCTATCTCTCGTTTAATAGACGAAGTGGAAGATGCCTTACAGACACCCGTACAAGCAGCAGTAAAGCGTGAAGATGAACAAGAATTCGCACGTTTAAATGCAGCAAATTTAATGTTCTGCGAAGATGCCGCCAGACGAATTCATGCCAAGCTGAATGAAGATAAGACCTTGATAGATTTCTGGGTGCGAATTAACCATATGGAAAGCTTACATCCGCATGATGCAGTGGCTATCGTGACAAAAGGGATCGCTAATGGCTATCGTGATGATCCTAGAGAATTTCCTGTACACTGAGAGCCGAGGATATGAGCCTTCAGGCTCGCCAGTGATTGCAAAATGAACAATCCGTTGAACCTATAAATGAAATACAAAGACCTAAGAGATTTCCTGACCCAACTAGAAAAGCAAGGTGAACTAAAACGCATCACAGTAGAAGTCGATCCCTATCTGGAAATGACAGAAATCTCAGATCGAGTACTACGCAAAGGCGGCCCTGCCTTGTTGTTCGAAAACCCAAAAGGGTATAACACCCCCGTACTAACCAATCTTTTTGGTACACCAAAGCGCGTAGCCATGGGAATGGGCAAAGATAAAGT
>CAZDMX010000149.1:3202-5923 GCA_964506085.1 uncultured Thiothrix sp.
AGAAGCTCTGCGTGAAGTAGGTAAGCTACTCGCATTCCTAAAAGAACCCGAACCCCCAAAAGGCTTTAAAGAAGCCTGGCAAAGCATCCCGAAATTTAAAAAAGTGCTAGATATGGCGCCTAAGCAGTTAAGAAAAGCTCCGTGCCAAGAAATAGTTATAGAAAAAGAAGACGTAGACTTAACCACCATTCCCATTCAAACCTGCTGGCCAGGTGACGTAGCACCGCTAATAACATGGGGGTTAGTAGTTACAAAAGGCCCAGAAAAATCGCGTCAGAATCTAGGTATCTACAGGCAGCAATTAATCGGTAAAAATCGTTTAATCATGCGTTGGTTATCACATCGTGGTGGGGCTCTCGATTTTAAAGACTGGCAAAAAGCCCATCCCGGCGAGCCTTTTCCAATAGCCGTAGCATTAGGTGCTGATCCAGCAACGATACTCGGCGCGGTCACACCTGTTCCCGATAGCCTGTCAGAATATGCGTTTGCAGGCTTGTTAAGAGGCTCAAAGACCGAAGTAGTTAAATGCTCAAGCTTTGATATACAAGTCCCAGCTTCAGCGGAATACATACTAGAGGGCTATATCTACCCAGACGATACCGCAGAAGAAGGTCCATACGGTGATCACACAGGCTATTACAACGAAGTAGAAACCTTCCCTGTCTTCACTGTAGAGCGAATAACCCATCGCAAAGACCCCATCTATCACAGCACTTACACAGGTCGCCCGCCTGATGAGCCAGCAATACTAGGCGTAGCTCTGAACGAAGTTTTCGTGCCGATATTGCAAAAGCAATTCCCGGAAATAGTAGACTTCTATCTACCGCCCGAAGGCTGTTCCTATCGAGTAGCCATCGTTAGTATGAAAAAGCAATACCCTGGACACGCCAAGCGAGTAATGATGGGCGTATGGTCATTTCTAAGACAATTTATGTACACCAAGTTCGTGATAGTTGTCGATGACGATATCAACACAAGAGACTGGAAAGACGTAATCTGGGCAATGACAACCCGTATGGATCCTGCTAGAGATACTCTGTTAATTGAGAATACTCCGATAGATTATTTGGATTTCGCCTCACCCGTATCTGGACTAGGCTCAAAAATGGGTATGGATGCAACCAATAAATGGGAAGGTGAGACTACAAGAGAGTGGGGCGAGCCGATAGTGATGGATGGAGCTGTAAAAGAAAAAATAGATAAAATCTGGCAAGATCTGGGGCTGTGATTTCTAGTGTTGTTAAACAACCTCTCCGTGAATGTTTTACATAGAATAATAGATTTAAGTTAATTTATAAAAATATCAATCGAGGAAAATATGAATACAATAAAACCTGAAGAGTTTATATCTATCAATAATGAGGCTACGGTAGTTTTGGATGTCCGTAGAGATAATGATTACGAAACCTCTGATGAGATCGTACCCGGTGCAACGTGGAAAGATCCTACAAAGATTGATGAATGGATTGACTCTGTATCAAAAGATAAACAGGTCATTATTTATTGCGTCAGGGGTGGTGGAGTAAGCACCAGTGTTATTGATCGTTTAAATAAAGGTGGAATTAATGCTTGTTATATCGAAGGTGGTATTGAAGGCTTCAAAGATGCGGGTGGTGTAGTAGATCGAAAGTAATCAAGACTGCTTTTGTAATCTTGTTTCCTAAGCTCGTTGGTAGTGGATTAAATCTGTTGTTTATAATCAGCTAAACTTTATGTTCCACATCCTTCGACAAGCTCAGGATGTTCGTTTCAAGCTTTGTCCGAGCATCCTGAGCTTTGTCGAAGGGTGTGGCGATAAAAGCAAATAATCACAGGTTTAACCCACTACCAGCTCGTTAAAACTTATCGAGAAAACAACCCAATAACATTAACAAGCACTGTAAGTACAATAGAACCAATCAGCATAGCCTTCCAAGGAAAAAACACCTTAACGCGAGGCTGATTATCATCCTCATGTTGTTCAATCGCCTGCCGGGCATTTTCTTCGATACCCTTTTGTAGCTTGGCGGCAGCATTGGGAAATAAAAAAGGCAATACATTCAATAACACCGTTAGAATGATTGACCCCACGATTGAGTAAGTAATAAAGTTTCCCATCAAGAATACCTTTAAACCTAAAAAACGCAGTTGAAACTACTGTGAATGCCTATAGCACTGAACCTAAAGGTTTTCTGGAAAATGTTGACTTCATCCGTAGAGTGACTACGAATAAAGCCAACATTTTCCAGAAATTCCCTTATCTTCAGCACTCTAGTCATTCTCGCTACGTTTCAACTGAGTTTTTTAGGTTAAATAATTGTAAGTTATGACCATCCTAAGATTAGTAAAGTTTTTTAAAGGGTGTCGCGTAAATTCTAGCCAGTAAGCAATGAGGGAAATGACTAAAACTTTAACCTATTTATTTATCACTCTTTTCGCATGAAGCACATAGATATTCCTGATTACCCACTTGTCTAAGCCTGATGTTAAATTTTACTTAATAACAATAGGTTCTGGTTTTACATTGTAAATATGTGCAAGATTTTCGTACCCTTCGACAAGCTCAGGGTACTGCTACCGTAGCGCCCTGAGCCTGTCGAAGGGTCTAGATTAATGCTTAGACAGATGGATAATCAGGTAGATATTTGGAGGTGAGCCTTCAAATAGTACCCCCTTCTTTTTATTATTGAGTCTATTCAGTACTCTTTACCGTAATATCTTATAGCTGAAAATTGACCAGAT
>CAZDMX010000150.1:0-5662 GCA_964506085.1 uncultured Thiothrix sp.
ATCTTCAGCACTCTAGTCATTCTCGCTACGTTTCAACTGCGTTTTTTAGGATGAAACCAACAATAGTACAGGATCAAATAAATAACTATGACGAAAAGTGCGATCAAAGAGTCTGTTAGCCGGCAACGTGATGGACTAAAAAAACTATTAGTTAATTCTTTGGAGCAAATCGCCCATGAATTACCTCCGTTAATGGATAATGCTAGTGCGTTAAATGAGTATCTGCGTGAGATGTTTACTCGCTTGCCGCATTGTAAATATACCTATGTGCTTGATGCAGAGGGTGTTCAATTAAGTGCTACGGTTTTTCATGAGGGTATGAATACCGTTGATACGGGTCGTGATCGTTCGCAGAGGCCATATTTGAATGCTTTTTTGGAAGATGATAGAGATGAAGAAGCGGACGACAGAGGTGATATTGTTTTCAAAAAAAGAGGGGGGGTAAGCTGTGCTTTGTCCGAGGCCTATATCAGCAAAAACCGAAAGAGACCATCCATCACTGCCATTCAAGTAATCAGAGATGAGGATGATGAGAATATTGGGTTTTTTGGCGTTGATTATGATTTGCGTGAACTCCCTCCTGCTGATGAGATTTATGAGGAACCACGTCAGTACAGACAAATAAAGGGGGACCCCTCTATACGAAGTGGTTTGTTTTTACAACAACGTGTAGAAAGCCTGATGGATACACAGTTAGATAGTATCATGGCAATACTTGAAGAGCTTATGCTTGAGCATGGGGTTTATCATTGTCAGATTCATTATTCTAGTAGTCGGGTAACGGTTTGGCATGTTGATGATCCTTTTGTTTATCGTATTCTAACCATGGATGAACTTTCAGATATGAGTATCTGCCTAGCTTATCCGCGCCGAGATTATCTGGATAGAGCTATCGTACCAAAGGCAGACATACTGAAAATATTCAAGCAGTTTTCTGCGCTCAGGTTTGCTGACCGAACGATCTATCTTCGTTCTGGGTCGTTAAACCTGGTCAATGGTTTTATTGGTTTGAATTTTTCTTGTGATGGTACGCACTACTTGATTCATGATGATTTCTTAAAAAGAGGTCTGGATTTTTGGTTTGGTACTGATGATATAGCAGATGGCAAGCAGAGGTTTTTAGATGGCATACTAGAAAACCTTGGGCAAAGCGGCTGCAAGGATGTTAGTAAAGTTATTAGTTTACTTGATCAAGGAAAAATACCGACCGAGTTAAGTGATTTACAGAAAGATGACCGGGAATATATTCATAAAGAGTTAAAGTCAATAATGGAGGTTTACGAAGGTAGTGTGTGTACGATTTGATATGAACAATTACTTTTTTTGAAACTTTCTTAAATTGCTCGCTATTGCTGTGAAGGCGAGAATATTCGGAAGCTCAATTATATACATTTTGTTAAAGATTTTGGTCGTTTTTTGCGCTATAGTGGCCACTGTTATAGCGTAGCCATTATTCATGCAAACTGAGTTATTAATAAAAATAAGAGAAGTTCTTGGTGGGTCACAAAATCACCAGGAATTACAAGCTTCGGTGCAAAAATTTTGTACCGATTTAGGCGTAGAAAATTTTTATTTTGCTAGCTCATTGTTTAATATTTCTAATACCACTCCTGATTTACGAACGCTGAGCGCTTACCCAGAAGAATGGCAATACCGCTATCAGCAATCCAACTATTTTGAAGATGATCTTACAGTAACGCACTGTAGAACTAACAGCACACCGCTTGTTTGGCTTGATCCATCAACTGAATTAAACAATAAGAATAAACAAATTTTTTCTGAAGCTTCAGAGTTTGGGATTGTTTCAGGAATTTCTTTTCCTTATCACGGAGTAGGTAGTGAGTTTGGTTTGTTGAGTGGTACGGTTTCACAACCTTTCCAACACTCAACATTAGATTCCATTGTGACTCAATATTCACTTTATCTGTTGGGTGCGGCTCTGTTTGATTTGCATAATGAAGATAGAGGTGATGTTTGCCAGAAAAAGCTAACTGCACGTGAAAAAGAATGTTTACGTTGGGCGGCAGAAGGAAAAACGTCGTGGGAAATGTCAGTAATATTGAGTATTTCCGAGAGAACCGCTTGCTTTCATCTTGATAATGCGAAGAAAAAGCTTAATTCAGTGACACGTACGGGTGCTGTTTCTAAAGCATTGATACATTCACTGTTATGAGGAAATATCCCGCTCTTGGAAGGTGGTTTGATTACAGGGCTACTAGGGCTGTTGAATGTTAGTTAGCGGCCAGAAACACAGTACCAGTAACCCCTGAGTTGTTGCAAAAGCCATGATAGTAGGTTGTGGGTGACGAAGGAACCCCAACAAATAGCGCTACGTTGGGGTTCGTACCTCAACCCACAACCTACAGGATATACCTAGGCTGTCGAAATACACGGATTTTTGAAAGCCAAAGCACCTTGGTTTTTGGATGGTTGTAGGGTCGAATTCATTCGACACGTATGCATATTGAGCAACACGGGTCGAATAAATTCGACCCTACAAGCTGATCCAGAAAATAAGCTTGTATAATCAGCCGAAACAAGCTTATTTCGACAGCCTAGGATATACCTCCGATGAGTGAAGGTATTTATTAATACTTCACTTTTAATAACACCCGCTAGAGAGGGTGTTTTAGTGCTTGCTAAGCTTATAAAATATAAACTGGATAGTCACTTAGCTATATAGTACAAAGAGATCTTCAATCCAGATACCACCCTTCAGGTCATTTCTTTCAGTATGCATATTTTGTGGGGCTACTGCTGTAACACTTTTCAAGTTAGTTTCATCAAATGCTAAGGTGATATCTCCCCCAATGTGATTAATTAACACGAATGCAGCAAGTAAATGTCCAAGTTGTTGATCACCTGTGCCCTCTCCTAATGTTAATAATTGTTTGCTTAAAGTGCTATTAGGAGTTGAAGCAGTTGCCTTAATTTGAATACCTTGATCAATGTTGCTAATAGAAATCTTTAGATCATTGCTAGGTTCGTTGCCAGCAAGTATGGGTAAAATCACTTTTAGTAAGGAAGTAATCCCTTGCTGGTTTAAAGTGCTTTGAGAAAGATCATCATTAATCGTGTCAGTCTTTAGCGTATTAGATAGCTCTTGACCCGCTTGTTCTATGCAGGCTTGATAATCAATAGTTTCAGAGTTTCCATTCTCTGTAATATATCCGCGTCCCTGTTCTAGCCATTGATTAAGACTTTGGTTTATCTGTATCATTTTTTCAGTTTTATTGATCTCATTTTCCCAGTAGCCGCTGGCATCTAAGGTGACTTCCTTTTCTGCTAGAATTTGCGGATCAGCCACCTGTTGCAAAAAAGAATTAACCGCTTGCTTGGGCAAGCTATAGTGAGCTTGGGCGCTACTCATTGTGATCAGACTTTTCATCATTTCAATTCTTGATTGACGATGTGAAAGACTCATTTTTTCCTGAATGAGCTGTTGGCGGTCTTGTTCAATATCAAAGAAATTCATCGCAAGTCGCAGATCAATTAATAGCTCATCCACATTCCAGGGCTTATTAATATAACGGAAGATTTCTCCCGTGTTGACCGCTTCTATGGCGTCATCCAGATCTGTGTACGCCGTTGTCAACATTCTGATGATTTTGGGATATTCTTTGCGGATATGGCGCAGCAAATCAACACCCAGCTCACCTGGCATACGCTGATCCGTGATCAATACACCAATTTCATCATGTTTTTGATCCAGTATTTCTTTCGCCTCTTTTACATCAGCCGCTGTTAATACGGTAAATTGCTCAGAGACGAGTCGGTTAAACATTTTGCGTGCCTTTTCCTCATCATCAACAAAAAGGATGGCATGTGAATTTTGGTTATTAAGGGTGGTCATCTCTATAACTCTCCTGAGTGGTTTGCAAGGGCTAAATCGAAGCTGAATTCTGTAAATTTTCCTAATTCACTTTCAACCTTCATTGAGCCACTGTGGTTTTCTATGATGGTATGGCAAATGCTAAGCCCCATACCTAGACCTTCACCCACATCACGCGTGGTGTAAAAGGGTTCAAAAATACGTGACAGGTCTTCGGGTTTAATGCCCATGCCGTTGTCCCGCATTGATATTTTTACGCGTGGTGCTTGTGACGTAGGTGGTGTCGCTGTACTAGTACTATGCTCATCTATTGCTTGCATAAGCTCGGCTGTAATATCAATCCTGGCATCCTCTTTGTGCTGCACGGCTTTGATGGCATTAGTGATCAGATTAACTAGTACTTGCACAATGTGGCTGTTTGACCCCATCACTTCCAGCTGATCCGGTATGTTAACAATAATGCGAACAGCACCTTTCTCACTAGCAGTAAAACGCATCGCACTTTGTACAGCAGATGCCAAAACAAATGCTTGTTCCTTATCAACTTCTTCCGGGTAGGCAAAGGTGTGCAGGTCTTTAACGATAGCCTTGATTCTATCCATGCCTTCAATAATATCATCGACCATTTCCGCCATGTCTTCATCACCTTTAACGGTCGGGTCACGCTTCAATATTTGTGCTGCGGTTAGGGTGTAATTTAATGGATTGTTTACTTCATGTAGCAATCCTGCTGCCAGACTGCCGATTGCACTGAGCTTTTCACTGTGTAGCAATTTACTTTCTGCCGCTTTAAGGTTTGTAAGAGCATCGGCCAATTCAAGGTTATGAGTTTGTAAATCTTTTTCGAGCTGAAGTGACTGTGCTAGATTTTTAAGTCGAGTCTTCAGTTCAGTGGTTGAAAAAGGCTTGGTAATAAAATCATCAGCACCATTTTCTAGCGCTGTCATTTTTGATTCTTCATCAATACGTGCTGTCAGCAAGATGACTTTAGTAAATTTTAGAGTTGTCTCATTCTTGATTTTTTTACAGAGTTCCAGTCCGTCAATCTTGGGCAGCATCAAATCAGTTAAAACCAGATCCGGTTTATGTTTAGTCGCTAGCTCAAAACCTGCCTGTCCATCTGCTGCCGAGGACACGCGGTAATGCTCGGAGAGAGTATTCACCAGATAGGTGCGTAAATCTGGTTCATCTTCGACGATGAGTAGATGATTACGTTCATCCTGATCGCTATTGTTCTCGTTAGGTTCCAGAGTAGTAGTATCCGGTCTATTGAGTTGCAACGTGTAATCTGCATTTTGATGTAGTTTTTCAAGAGGAGTTTGTATGACGGCATCCTTATACGCGTTATTGGGTACTTCCGATAAGGTGTCTTCATCATGCTCGCTTTTTGGAAAGAACAAGGTAAAAGTAGTGCCTTTATCGAGTTGACTATCAACGTGAATTTGACCGTTTTGAGCCAGAGTCAGTTCACGCACTAATGCCAGACCTAACCCAGTACCCTGATATTTACGAGTAGCGGAAGTGTCTGCTTGTTGAAAACGTTCAAAGATATGAGGTAGGTCTTTTTCGCTGATACCAATACCTGTATCGGAAATTATAATAGTAACGCCTTCGGAATCTATCTCCTCATGAATGCGGATTTCACCATTTTCCGGAGTAAATTTAATGGCGTTATTGATCAAATTAATAAATATTTTCTCTAAAGCATTTACATTGGCATTGATGATAGCGGGAGTAAAATCACTATTTATTGTTAGATTTATTTTTTGTTTTTCGGCAAGGTGCTGCATGCTGTTAGCTATGCTTCGTAGAAGAGGCTGTAGATCAATG
>CAZDMX010000150.1:5674-5908 GCA_964506085.1 uncultured Thiothrix sp.
CAAGCTTCTTATTGTTTTCTTCAAGGCGAACAATGGTGAGAATATCATTAACTAGTTTTAATAAACGATAACCGTTGTCACGCGCAGTAGTGAGCAGTTGATTAACTTTAAAATCGAATGGTTGGTCTGATTGTAATAAGTCCTCTACCGGAGACAAAATCAAGGTTAAGGGTGTACGTAACTCGTGGCTAATATTTGCGAAAAAATCAGTTTTAACGCGATCTAGCTTAGCTA
>CAZDMX010000151.1:0-5897 GCA_964506085.1 uncultured Thiothrix sp.
CACCAAGAGCTTGCGTGGTCTTTCGTGATCCAACTGTGTTTTTTAGGATACATAGCAGCTGGAAAATATTTGCTTCAGAAATGAATTAGATGTCACTGAAGCGAATAGACTTTTAGACCAACGGCTCTTCAATAATCTTTCTCCAGCTTGTACAATATCGATCATAAACATCCTTGCTATCAAGGACTATGCTAATACAAATAGCAAATAATAATAACAAGAATAAGGGCTATTTCTCACCAAAATGACTGTTGCAGACACCATTGTTTTCCCAAGCTTGGTTAAACGTCTTCTAGATCAAGGCAAGATTTCGCATGACGATGCTAGCAATGCAGTACACGAAGCTCAGGCCGAAAATACGCCCATTGCGACCTACTTAATGCAGCGGCGCTTGGTTAGCCAAGAAGATATTGCGCTCATGTGTAGCGCAGAGTATGGGTTAAACATTGCAGATGTAGATGCTATTGAGATCACTGATGACGTCAGAGACGTTTTATCTCTTGATCAAGCTAGAAAACTACAACTCCTACCTATTTTCAAACTCGGCAAAGGCATTCATGTCGGGGTCGCTGACCCCCATTATCTTTCCAACCTTGATGATATAAAATTTGCCACAGGCCTAGTAGCCGAGCCTGTCATCATTGAATACAACAAATTACAGGCGCTTCTTCGAAATAGTTCTGGTGGAAGTTCAGATGATGCTGAACGCATAGGTATGACTGTCTCATCAAGAACAGCAGAGCAAGATCTTGCTATTGATACCCATGAGATGGAAAGCGAACATAAAGAGGATGAAGAAGAGGAAGATGATACTGGTATAGATATCATTAAGTTTGTCGATGAGCTGCTATCTCACGCCATTAAAAAGGGCGTCTCTGATATTCATATTGAACCTTATGAAAAAATCTTGCGAATTCGTTATCGGATAGATGGAATTTTGCAGGTCATAGCGACTCCCCCCAAGAAAATTAATCGACGACTATCAGCTCGAATTAAAGTCATGTCACGTCTAAATATGTCTGAAAAAAGAAAACCTCAGGATGGACGCATTCATTTTAAGTTTAGAGATGATAAATTTATTGATTTTCGTGTAAGCACTCTACCCACTCTGTACGGTGAAAAAATCGTTATGCGAATACTGGATTCATCCAGTGCATCCTTAGGTGTTGATATGTTAGGTTTTGAAGCTGAACAAAAAAAAGCTTTACTCAATGCCATCAATAAACCCGACGGCATGATCTTGGTAACAGGCCCAACCGGTAGTGGTAAAACCGTAACCCTATATACAGCTCTCAACATACTCAACACATCAGAAAAGAATATTGCCACGGCCGAAGACCCTTGTGAAATTCAACTTCCAGGCATTAACCAGGTGAATGTTGACCCTAAGGCAGGGTTAGATTTTGCTGCAGCCCTGAAGTCTTTTTTACGTCAAGATCCTGACATCATCATGGTAGGGGAAATTCGAGACCTCGAAACCGCAGATATTGCCATGAAAGCGGCCCAAACAGGACACTTGGTGCTTTCGACATTGCATACCAACAGCGCCCCAGAAACCCTAACACGTATGATTAACATGGGGGTTAAACCTTTTAATATTGCATCTACAGTACACCTTATTGTTGCACAACGATTAGCTCGTCGTTTATGTAAAAGCTGCAAGGAGCCTGTGGATATTCCCGAAGATGCATTGCTATCACTGGGCTTTAAAAAAGAAGAAATATCTTCTTTAGAACTGTATGGGCCTGTGGGCTGCAATGCCTGCTCCAATGGTTATAAAGGACGTGTCGGAATCTACCAAATCATGCCTATTACTCAAGTAATGGGGCGCATGGTGATGGATGGTAAAAACGCAATGGATATAGCGGATCAAGCTCAAAAAGAAGGCATTTACGATCTGCGACAATCCGCATTAAGAAAAGCTAAAGCGGGTGTTATTTCATTACAAGAATTAGAACGAGTAACAAAAGACTAAATATTATGGCTACTTCAACTGCACAGACATCACTCGACCAACCCACTTTTATTTGGGAAGGGAAAAATAAAGACGGCGTTAAAATTCGTGGCGAAGATCGCGCCCTCAACGCCAATATGCTAAAAGCGACTTTACGCCGCAAAGGCATAAAAATACGCTATATAAAAAAGAAGCGAAAATCTCTCAGTAAAAAAGCGATCAAGCCCGTTGATATTGCACATTTCGCCCGACAGTTGACCTCCATGATGCGCTCAGGCATTCCGCTGATCCAATCATTAGATATTATCTCATCAGGACATGAAAACCCTTCCATGCAAGACCTAATCAATGCGATTGCAAAAGATATTGCAAGTGGTAGCGATCTTTCTGGCGCACTAGGAAAACATCCAAAATATTTTGATGAACTTTTTGTGAATCTGGTAGGTGCTGGTGAAACAGCAGGAACACTTGAGGATATGCTTGAAAAAGTTGCTACTTACAAAGAAAAAACCGAAAACATCAAAGCAAAAATCAAAAAGGCCATGATGTATCCTCTTATGGTTGTCATTGCAGCGGTTGTGGTAACTACCATCATGCTTATATTTGTCATTCCGCAATTTAAGGACTTATTCGAAGGCTTCGGAGCAAACCTTCCTGCATTTACTCAGATGGTCGTTGACATGTCTGAGTGGTTACAAGCAACATGGTGGCTTCCTTTAGGGATAGTCATAATCCTCGGTTTTGCCTTTGGTCAGGCCAGACAGCGTTCAGAGAAATTTAACCACTTTTTGGATAAGTTATTGCTAAAAACACCCGTCTTTGGCAACCTTGCCAATAAATCTTCGGTTGCTCGCTTTGCACGAACATTGGCTACCATGTCAGCATCTGGCGTGCCGCTAATTGAATCATTAGACTCCGTCGCGGGTGCTACTGGCAATGTCGTTTATAAAGAAGCCACATTACGCATCAAGGAAGACACCTCAAAGGGCGTACAATTAAATGTCGCCATGAATACAACTCAGGTGTTCCCGAATATGGTTATACAAATGACCAAGATTGGAGAAGAATCTGGACGTATGGAGGATATGTTAAATAAGGTAGCCGACTATTTCGAAGAACAAGTTGATGATTTAGTTGATTCATTATCTGCACAAATGGAACCTCTAATTATGGGTGTGCTTGGTGTTTTGGTTGGTGGTTTAATCGTTGCCATGTATCTACCTATCTTTAAAATGGGTGCTGCAATTTAAACCCTATTAAAGTAGAAACAATTATCCTAAAAAACGCAGTTGAAACGTAGCGAGAATGACTAGAGCGCTGAAGACTTTCGCAGTAGTTTCAACTGAGTTTTTTAGGATTATGTTTGGCTTCGCCTAAGGTGGCCAATATACACCACAGGTCGAGCCTGAAGGCTCACTTCCAAAAAAGACCACTTGATTAGTGATTCTTAAGAGCTCTCTAATCCTATGAAATAATTGTGTATTGTAGATATTGGTAAATATCTACAAAGCAAGACTACAAAGAATAAAGCCTAAGGGGCAAAAAAATGGATCTCATTATCGCCCTACAGCAGAATGTAACTTTTTTTTACATCACTGTAGGAATAATCTCATTGCTGATTGGCAGCTTTCTCAATGCTGCTATTTACCGCATCCCTATCATGCTGGAAAATAGCTGGCGCGAAGACTGCGAACATCTGTGTGAAAAAGAACAAACCGCAGCAGACTCAGAAAACAAAAACTTTAACCTCTTTGTCCCTCGTTCCCAATGTCCAAGCTGCGGACATGTCATAACAGCGCTAGAAAATATTCCAGTCATTAGCTACTTGTTTCTAAGGGGAAAATGTAGCTCCTGCAAAACCCATATCTCTATTCAATACCCACTTGTTGAGTTATTTACTGTCTGTCTTTCCTTATTAGCAGCATGGAAGTTTGGAGCTACAGTACAAACCATCACAGCTTTATTCTTTATTTGGACACTCATCACACTATCGCTGATTGATGTGAAAACCATGTTGCTTCCTGACAACTTAACCCTGCCTCTATTGTGGCTTGGTATCATTGTGAATTACTTTGGTGTGTTCACAGATCTAAGCAGTAGCGTACTAGGGGCTATTTTTGGTTATCTAGCACTATGGACTATTTTCCATCTATTTCGACTTCTGACGGGTAAAGAGGGCATGGGTTATGGAGATTTCAAGCTACTTGCCGCATTAGGTGCATGGGGGGGATGGCAGGTTTTACCTTTCACTATTTTCGCCTCATCTCTTTTGGGAGCTGTCTTTGGTATATTACTCATGGTAATTAACCGTTCGAAGGATAGCCATCCTCTCCCTTTTGGACCGTGGTTGGCACTAGCTGGGTTTATAGCTCTCATTTGGAACGAAGAACTACTAATCTTGATGAAACAATATTATCTAATTGGATAAATCAAAATAACGACCATAATGTATGAATAGTAGTGTGATGAATGTGTTACTAATGGCCTCAACAGAAAGAAACCTCTCCAACGCAGGAATCAGGCGAAAAGGCAATTAATAGAGGCCCCCCTACTATTTCTTCAAAAACTTAAACCACTTAAGTTTTGTTACAATAGCATCGCCTTTTTCAAAATGATCTATTTTAATAGGCATGTAATCTAGTTCTTTTGCTAACCAGAAAACAGTTTTTCGGGTTGAGCCTTTCCTTACAACAATCAACTTTTCCGTATCATATTCTTTCCCACTGATAGTCAGTTTCTCTGTTCCCTGACGGTGTAAGTGATATTCTTTATGATGTCCGCGCTCAACAACCGTATAGTTTAAACTTTTCTTCTGAGCTGCAAGATCTCTAGCTAACGCCAATTCCAAAGTTGCTCTGTCAATAGTACCATTGGGTACTTGTAGACTATAGGCTTCATCTTTGTAAATACCTTTCACTTCTCGCGGTGTAAGAAATTTAAGCTGATCCTTTCGGTTCTTACGCTTACTCGTATGATGATAAATATAGCTGATTGATTGTAAGTAATTTCCTTTAAACTTACCCCCTGCATTTTCACTGATCTTGTCACCGCTGAGCCATGAAGCCAAACCAGTCGCTGTGCTTGTTTTGTGGTATTTATAGGTATCTCCACTATAAACCAGCGATGTCTTCATCTCTCCCAAAGTTAATCCACTTTTTGACACGGAATAAGATGCATTGAACGCAGCTGGCAAAGCAAATGCACCGACACTAATTACACAGGATAAAAGTAAAAGTTGTATCTGTTTTATTATCATAAGTCCTCTTTAGACATTTCGCATTGCAAGATACATAGTTTTTTACTATCGTTTGCAATACATTATCATAGCCATTCTGATATAAGTGTCACTGAAAAGTTCAATCAACGGCTTTGCATTTCTTACGAAAGAGTCTGTAATAAATTATAGAAAGAGTTGGCTGAAAACCTTAATTGACTTGTATTTTGTCAACTAATCCCGATAATAGAGCCATTCATTTATGACGGAGAAAAGCGTGAGTTCAAATATAACATACCTATCAGATGATAGTTTTGAAGAAGAAGTACTAAAAAGTGATACACCTGTGCTAGTAGACTACTGGGCTGAATGGTGTGGTCCTTGTAAAATGATTGCTCCGATCCTTGATGAGATTGCCAGTGAATATGGGGATAAGGTTAAAGTGACTAAACTAAACATTGACGAAAACCCAGATACGCCACCCAAATATGGTATTAGAGGTATTCCTACTCTCATGCTTTTTAAAGATGGCAGTGTTGAAGCAACGAAGGTCGGTGCTGTTTCCAAATCACAGCTAAGTGCTTTTATAGACCAGCACTTGTAAAATAGATTTTAGACTAGTAAGCGCTGAGCCTAAAGCTCAGCGCTTACTGATGCTTTAAACTCCTGTTCTATAAACCTAAAAAACTCAGTTGAAACGTAGCGAGAATGACTAGAGTGCTGAAGATA
>CAZDMX010000152.1:0-5861 GCA_964506085.1 uncultured Thiothrix sp.
CCCCCCCCCCCCCCCCCCCCCCCCCCCCCCCCCCCCCCCCCCCCCCCCCACCACTTTTTTTTTTTTAATGATACGGCGACCACCGAGATCTACACCGGTAACACTGGCTAGCGCCCTATCACCATGCAGAAGCTGGCGCATTTGTTTTCCAGAGAGGAATAAGTCTTCCCCTCCTTCATCCGGCACTAAAAAACCAAAACCATCGGCATGACCTATCACCCTACCAGCAATCAGGTCAGCCTTGGAAATGGGGATGTATTGTCTGCGACGGTTGTACAAAATCTGCCCATCACGTTCCATGGCACGCAGCCGGAACTTGAGTGCATCGCGATCCACTTCTTCTGTGAGATCTAAAGCATCACATGCTTTTTTAAAATTCAGTGGACTCTTGGAATTTTCCAGAACTTCAAGAATAAATTCCCTACTTGGAATCGGGCGACCGTATTTTTCTGCTTCCCGCTTTCTATGCGGGTCTTTATATTTCAATTATTTATTTCCTATTATGGCCTTACTAATGAAGGTTTCGATATTCTTTGTTAGTCGACAAAGCTTGTATGTGGGTAAAATGGAGTGCATTCTAAGTTACGCTTGTATATGGTTTATTTTCGACAATATGTGTATGTAGCCAGTCTACAAAAGCATCTCTTGGCATCTCTCCAGCTGCTACCTCTAGAATAACTTTTTCTTGATTATCAGTATCTGCCTGAATTTCAAAACCATTCATTATAAGCATGACTTCCATTGCTGCATGACCGATACGTTTATTTCCATCAACGAATGGATGATTGTTAATGAGTGAAAAACCTAGAGCGGCTGATTTTTCAGCTAGTGAAGGGTAAAGATCCTGACCTGCATAGCTCATTTGAGGTTGTGCTAAAGCAGATTCTAGAGCATTCTGATCTCGAACACCTGATGCTCCGCCTGATTGCGTAATAATTTTTATGTGTAAATCTAAAACCTGATCCAAATTAAGTAGGTACATTACGAAAGTCTTTCATAAAGCTCAGTATTCTTCTTTAATACATAATCACTAGCTTTCTTTATTGATGTCTTATGACCTATTTCAGGCTGAACAACCTGTTCAATATGTATTTTATCATTTGGAATCTGTGCAATAAGTGTCATTAAATCATCATAGAGGTTGTCTTCAATACTTACCTGAATTGTTTTCATGGCTATCCCTTTATCATTCATGGTGGTCTGTCATAAAGTAAGTGTACACTCTTTTAATTTTATCCCTAAATTTTCTAATTGATCCTGTACTCAGCAGACCGAGCATGAGCCGTTAAACCTTCTCCATGAGCCAGTTCTGAGGCAACCTTACCTAATTCACTTGCCCCTTGTGCAGAACAGTTAATCAGTGAAGAACGTTTCTGAAAATCATAAACACCTAAGGGAGATGAGAAACGTGCTGTACGTGAGGTCGGTAAGACATGGTTCGGACCCGCGCAATAATCGCCTAAAGCTTCCGCAGTATAACGTCCCATAAAGATGGCACCTGCATGTCGAATCTTCTTGGCCATAGCTTCAGGCTCGGCAACAGACAGCTCCAAATGTTCAGGTGCGATATAGTTGGCCACTTCTACCGCCTCATCAAGATCGTCGACTTTAATAATTGCGCCACGATCATTGAGTGAGGCCTGAATAATCGTTTTACGTGGCATTTCTTCAATTAAACGTCCGATACTCTGATTAACTTTTTCTATAAATTCAGCATCAGGAGAGATCAAAATAGATTGAGCATCTTCGTCGTGTTCCGCTTGCGAGAACAAGTCCATGGCAATCCAGTCGGGATCAGTATCACCGTCACAAATCACCAATATTTCTGATGGCCCTGCAATCATGTCGATACCCACAGTACCGAACACCATACGTTTTGCTGTCGCCACGTAGATATTGCCTGGCCCGACAATTTTATCGACTTGTGGAATCGTAGCCGTGCCATAAGCTAACGCGGCAACAGCTTGTGCACCACCCACGGTAAATACTCTGTCCACACCCGCAATTGAAGCGGCGGCAAAAACGAGATCATTAACCTCGCCATCAGGAGTGGGTACAACCATAATCAACTCTTCAACACCCGCTACTTTTGCGGGTATTGCATTCATTAAGACAGAAGATGGATAAGCGGCTTTACCTCCCGGCACATACAACCCGACCTTATCTAGTGCCGTGACTTGCTGTCCTAGTAAAGTACCATTAGCTTCCGTGTAGCTCCATGATTCAAGTTTTTGATGCTGTGCATAATCTTTAACTCGTTTTGCAGCGAATTCTAAAGCTTCTCGCTGCTTAGACGTTATTTTATCCAATGATGCCAATAGTATGTCAGCCGAAACCTCAAGCTCATCCATTGATTGAACATTCATACGATCAAAACGATTCGTATATTCAATCACTGCCTCATCACCACGCTTGCGAATGTCGGCAAGAATACTGTTAACCGTATCTAGCACAGCATTATCAGAAACACTTTCCCACGCCAGTAAGTTATCAAGCCTTGACCAGAAGTCCGCGTCTCGTTTGTTTAATTGTTGCATTGAAATCATGACTAGCTACCTTGTCACTCTGCGAAGCTTGACTGCTTCAGACAACTGCCGCAAAACTTTATCCGTATCATCCCAACCAATACACGCATCGGTAATGCTTTGTCCATAGGTCAGTTCTTGCAGAGATTTCATATTACCATCCTGTCGGCCTTCAATGAGATGGCTTTCAATCATCACACCACAAATTGAGTGGCTACCCGCAGAAATTTGTTTCGCCACTTCGTCAGCGACTCTGGGCTGATTACGAAAATCCTTACTACTGTTAGCATGACTCATATCTACCATTAAATGAGGAGACAACTTTGCATCTTGTAATTGTTCAACCGCACGTTCAACACTGTCTTTATCATAATTAGGCCGCTTACCACCCCGTAAAATAATATGGCAATCATTATTACCTGTGGTTTCAAAAATAGCCGAATGACCTAGTTTATTAACAGAAAGAAAACGATGCGGGCGATTAGCCGCAGCAATTGCATCAATAGCAATGTTTAGATTACCGTTAGTGCCATTTTTAAAACCAATCGGACAAGAAACACCGGATGCCAATTCACGATGCCCCTGACTTTCTGTCGTGCGCGCTCCAATAGCAGCCCAACTAATCAAATCAGAAATATATTGTGGACTAATTAAATCAAGGTATTCCGTTGCAGCCGGCATATCATGACTCGCCAACGCTAAAAGAAGTTTGCGCGCTTTACGCAAGCCTTTATTAATATTAAATTCATCCGTTAAATCTGGGTCATTAATCAAGCCTTTCCAGCCAACACGGGTACGTGGTTTTTCAAAATAGACCCGCATCACAATCACCAATTGAGACGATAGCTCATCACGCAATGTGGACAGACGCTTTGCATATTCAAGTGCAGCTTTGGGGTCATGAATAGAACAAGGTCCAACTACTACTAATAGACGATCATCTTCTCCGTGCAATATCTGGTGGATAGCCTGACGTGTTAACTGTACTGTTTCCATTGCGGCACTATTGATTGGAAACTCTCTGAGTAAATCTACCGGATTAGCAACTCCCTCGGTATTAGCTATGCGTAGGTTGTCTGTTGTATCCATGACTTTCATTTTCCGTATCTTTATTTTTTCACCGCAGATTCAATCTGCTGCAACATGGCTTTAATCGCCACATTACGTGTTTTCATACTGGCTTTATTGACCACCATACGAGAGCTGACATCAAACATATGCTCAAGAGGAACCAGACCATTTGCCTTAAGCGTACTTCCTGTATCAACCACATCCACAATACAGTCAGCTAAACCCACAATAGGCGCAAGTTCCATTGAACCATACAGCTTGATAATTTCTGCTTGACGACCCTGCGCAGAAAAATACTTTCGCGCACAATTTACAAATTTAGTAGCTACATGAATAGTGCCTGTTGGTAATGGCTTGTCCGCAAAACCAGCAACCATTAATTTGCACTTGGCGATATGCAGATCTAGTAGCTCATAAAGACCTTCACCGCCATGCTCCATCAATACATCTTTACCCGTAACACCCAAATCAGCTGCACCATATTGCACATAAGTCGGCACGTCGGTTGCACGGATAATGACAATTTTTACATCATCACGGGTAGTGTCCAGAATGAGTTTGCGACTGGTTTCCGGGTCATCAACAGGTTCAATACCCGCTGCTTTTAACAACGGAATGGTTTCTTTATAAATGCGTCCTTTTGAGAGTGCAATGGTGATTGTGCCTGCTGCCATTAGCCATTTACCCTTTCGATTTGGGCACCGAGTTTTTGCAGCCGAACCTCGATTTTCTCATAACCTCTATCGGTATGATAAATACGATCAACCGTCGTAGTCCCTTTTGCTGCTAACCCGGCAAGAATTAAACTGGCCGAAGCGCGCAAATCAGTCGCCATCACCGGCGCTCCATATAGCTCAGGCATTCCGGCCACAATTGCGGTGTTGCCCTCAAGACGAATATTGGCGCCCATTCGCATCAACTCAGCTACATGCATCATGCGGTTTTCAAAGATCGTTTCTACCACCACACCGATTCCCTGCGCACAAGTATTCATTGCCATAAACTGAGCTTGCATATCAGTCGGGAAACCTGGATGAGGGTCGGTCGTGATATCCACAGACTTTAACGTCCTGCCACGCATATCCACTTCAATCCAGTCTTCACCCGTTTCAACAGCAGCTCCCGCATCACGAAACTTCTGTAGTACAGCATCTAATGTCTTAGGCGCAGCTTTTAATGTTTTCACTCTGCCACCGGTAATGGCAGCGGCGGCGAGGAAAGTTCCGGTTTCAATCCGGTCAGGAACAACGGTATACTCAACACCTTTCAAAGACTCAACACCCTGCACCACCAAAGTAGGTGTGCCCGCACCAATAATACTTGCGCCCATCTTGTTTAAACAGTTCGCAAGATCAACCACTTCAGGCTCCCGTGCCGCGTTCTCAAGAATAGTAGTGCCTTCTGCAAGCACCGCCGCCATTAGCAGGTTTTCTGTGCCGGTTACTGTGACTTTGTCCATCACAATACGTGCGCCTTTTAAACGCTTGGCTTTGGCACGAATAAAGCCTTCATGGACGGTAATATCTGCCCCCATTGCTTCCAGACCCGATAGATGAATATTCACTGGGCGAGAACCAATCGCACAACCACCGGGTAACGACACTTCAACTTCACCATAACGTGCCAAGGTAGGGCCAAGAACAAGAATAGAAGCACGCATAGTCTTCACTAAATCATAAGGTGCAACATAGGAGCTAATCGTGGAAGTATCGGTAGTAATGTTATAATCGTCGTCCACCGAGACAGTAACCCCCATCCCTTGTAACAAGCGAATAGTCGTATCGACATCACGTAACTGTGGCACATTTTTAATAGTCATTTCGCCATCAGCCAACAGAGTAGCAGCCAATAACGGCAGTACTGCATTTTTAGCACCTAAAATAACGACTTCACCGTCTAAAGTTGCTCCACCCTCAATGATTAATTTTTCCATGAAATAAGCTTATATTGGTTAATATTAATAACAGCGGGGAATCATAACCAAAAATGCGGATAGAAGCACTCATTAATCTAAAGGACTATTTAGATTATTAGATTTTTAATTAAGGAAGGTGGTCAGAAAACCCTATTACTTCTATTCGAAACAAGAAGTTGAAATTAACAATCTGACTTAGCAAAGAGCAACGCAGGGAGTTGCCGAAGGGAGGGGTGGGTGAAAATTTCTTGATTATCATACCTCTCTCCTACTTATGGATGAGGTGGTTGTTTATGCAGGGCTGTTCAACCTAAAAAACGCAGTTGAAACTACTGCGAATGTCTATAGCA
>CAZDMX010000153.1:0-5860 GCA_964506085.1 uncultured Thiothrix sp.
ATTCCTTTATCTTCAGCACTCTAGTCATTCTCGCTACGTTTCAACTGAGTTTTTAAGTTTAACAAAGTAGCTAGTAAGGCTTAACAGTCTAGAAGATGTTTGTACCTTATTACAAGAAATTTTATTTCGTCGTCCCTTAGGTCAAATCACCTAAGTCTATAAATCAGATCCCATACACCATGCCCAAGACGTAATCCGCGTTTCTCAAATTTGGTTACTGGTCTAAAGTCAGGACGTTCAACAAAGGTAGCATCGGAAGTGCTGCTGAAATTTTTGTTTGCTTGCATCACTTTTGCCATTTGTTCGGCATAATTTTCCCAGTCTGTTGCCATATGAAAAACTCCGTCAGGTTGAAGTTTTTTTGCTATGAGGTTTACAAAGTCGGTTTTTACAATTCTGCGCTTGTGATGCTTTTTCTTGTGCCAGGGATCAGGGAAATATAAATGTACGCGCTCTAATGAATGGTCAGGGATTCTATTTTTAATGATTTCTACGGCATCATCATCAAGTAGTCGCAAATTTTGAATATCGTGTTGCTGTATTATTTTTAATAAATTGCCAATACCCGGTGTATGGACTTCTATACCCACGAAGTTACGTTGTGGATCAGCAAGTGCCATTTTTGCAAGAGAATCACCCATTCCATAGCCTATTTCTAAAGTTACGGGTGCGTCGTTTCCAAATAATATTGAGAAATTTAATGCTGAGTTACTTCGATCAATACCAAAAATTGACCATTTGGATTGAATAGCCTCATTTTGTGAAGTCGTTAATCGGCCAGATCTAAGTACAAAGCTACGGATTGTTCGATGATGTGTCTTGTTAGTCAAAGAAAGTGCCTGATTGTGTGTCTATTATTTATTAGTTTAACCTAAAAAACTCAGTTGAAACTACTGCGAATGTCTATAGCACTGAATCTAAAGGTTTTCTGGAAAATGTTGACTTCACCCGTAGAGTGACTACGAATAAAGCCAAAATTTTCCAGAAATTCCTTTATCTTCAGTACTCTAGTCATTCTCGCTACGTTTCAACTGAGTTTTTTAGGTTTAAGCTGAATCGAGTGATTTTGTTGGTTTGATTGGGTCGTTTTTATTTTTAGTAGAAATGGAGCGTAATATTTTTCTCATGGGTGTTTCAAATAATTTATAGGAAGCAATGGATACGAGAATTAGTATAACTAGATAAAGATAAAAATGACCGGTTTCGGAAAGATCAATCCTGTTCTGTAATATTCTCTCGTAGATTCCATGAACAGGGCGTTGAAGAATATACAATGAGAAGCTGGCTTCTCCGAGAAGTACTAACCATCTATGACTAAATAACTGTGTAATCAAGCTTTTGTCAAGCGAGAGGAAAACTATGAACAAGAGAAATAATGGTGCTATTTGTCCATTAGTTAGTGCTATTGAGAAGCCTAAGATGTGCGCTATATGGTCTTCAAATGCAATAATTACGGCAATGAGTAGGGTCGTTATGATAATGCCGAGTGTGCTGTGATTTTGTAGTTGGCTTAGTATTTTGGGTTTGTCTTTGAAAATCACACCGACAATAATACCCAGAATAAAGGCATTAATATGCATAAGGGGGTTGTAATAGATGAAGCTGTGTAATGCATTTTTGGCTTGGTAGCCATCACTGTTTAGTAAAATGGTATGAATAACTTGGGTAGAGAACCAAAGCAATAAACCAATTATTGTTATTTTTTTAATGCCTGTTCGGTAGACTAGTGCTAATAAAAAAGGAAAGCAGAGATAAAAGAAGGCTTCAACTGATAAAGACCAACCGGGAGAGTTTAGCGATAGTGCGTAGTTAGGAACCCATGACTGAAGCAAACTTGTATTGAGTGCTAACGCTGTACCAATATTCGGGTCTTTGAGTTTAGTAACAGCAATAAGCAGCAGTGCAAGAAGATAAACCGGGTAAATACGGGCAAAACGCGCCCACCAATAAGATTTGGCATTAAAAGCTTGTTTATCACGGGGTCTATAATAGGCGATTGCCATAATAAACCCTGAGAGTAAGTAGAAATAGTTAACTGCGATTGGGCCTGCTTTCAGAACGTCATCAAGTAGCGGGATGTTGAGAGGGAATACCTGATTGCCATAGTGAAAAAACACAACGGTAAGTGCTGCAACAAAGCGTGTAAAGGTTATTTGATCAAGTTGCAAATGAAGTCAAACGCCTCTTTCTGGTCATGGGATTTATCTGATATTTCGAAAGTACTAATATGCGTTTTTATCAGTAAAACCACGGAATACCGTATAAATAATAATCTTGATATCCAGTAAAAGTGTCCATTCTCGCATATATTCCAGATCAAACTCTAGACGTTTGCGCATTTTATAAAGATTATCAGTCTCTCCACGCCATCCATTGATTTGTGCCCAGCCTGTGATCCCCGGTTTAACTAGATGTCTCAGCATGTAACCCGGAATCAGCGCTCGATACTGTTCATTATGCAGGACTGCATGAGGACGTGGGCCAACAATGGACATATTGCCATTAAGCACATTAAAAAACTGCGGTAGCTCATCAAGTGACGTTTTACGAAGGAAAGCCCCAAAGGGTGTTACTCTGCTGTCATTTTTAGTGGCTTGCTTAACATCATTACCTTCTTCACAAACAGACATGGTGCGAAATTTCCATACCTTGATTTGTTCGCCTTTGAGTCCGTATCTATTTTGCTTGAAAAATACAGGCCCCTTGGAAGTTAGCTTTATGGTTATTGCTATTAGCAGCATAACAGGTGCTATTAGCGTTAGAATAATGCTGCCAAAAACAATGTCTTCTGCGCGTTTGATAAAGGCATTGTTTGCTGAAAATGGAGAGTCATAAACTGACAATATGGGGGTGTTTACTATTTCCAGATACTTGCTTTTCAATAAGTTTGAGGTGAAATAGTCAGGTAGTATCCGAATGGGTGTGGCAGTATCACTTAGCCGATCTAATAGATTCGAAATACGCTTTCTTGATTCGATGGGTAGGGCTAGATAAATTTGGTCCCATTTTCCATTTCGAGCAACTTCAGTTAGATCGTTATAACCTCCCAGAACAGGGTAATGTTGTTTAATTTTTTTTGTAAATGCATTGTTACTATCTCCATAGAAGCCAGCGACCTGATAGCCATAGTCAGGATTCGCTTCTAATTCACGCGCAAAACGTAGTCCGTGTTCTGTCATGCCGACTATAACTATGGTTTTATTATTAAGACCTAGTAGTTTTAAATAGGAAAATAATCGGCGTAGTCCATAGCGGGCTAATATTAATAAAATAGGTGTGAAAAATAGCCAGGAAATAAGCGTGACACGTGAGAAGTGTGCACTTGTTTTGGTTAGGAAAGCTACGAATATCAACGTAAAGTAGGCCATTAGCCATGTTGATACAATATGCAGTGTTTCTTGCTTAAAAGGACGAGCTGTCCATGAGGAGTAAACGTCAGTAAAACGCGCAGATAGGCTAAATAAAATGACACTGATCAATCCGATAATCAAATATCCTTCAGGGTAATAATTACCAGTGTAGAGAAAAGCTACAAATAGGGTAAAAAGTATAACTATACTATCCACTCCACGGTAAATAAGTTCTGAGCTGATATGTTTATCTTGCACGATGTGTTCCTATGTATTTAATTGGTATACTTCCCTGTACCAAAATATCCAGTTTTTTGGAGTATTAAGGATATAATTTTTATATACATCAACAATAGTATGAAATATACAACATTTCTGGCTAATGGTAAATATTGTTGTATTTGTAAGACGATTCTTTTGTTTCCTTGTTCATGGGCTTGTCTGTGTCGTATAGTTTATCAGGGCTGTTCAATACTTACTGGAAGTCTCGCCAATGCTTCTTCGTAGCACCATTTGCGGGACTAAAGTCCCACTTCCAAGTAAAAAACACATTGTTGATAGTGAAAAGTTAGCTGTATTGAACAGCTCTATATAGTTTATCGCGACGTTAAATCCTTCTCCCAAACGTAACTGTCGATTTGCTTAAACTGTTTTTTTGCACGAAATCTGATGATTAAAGCGATAAAAATATAAACGATTGTCGGAATGAAGTCTTTACTCAATAATTTATCCTTCAATGAACTCGAATAATTGGCTTTCTTAGGTCTTGCACATAAGTTGGAAGTATCCAGTTGCATATTTCCTAAACGCGCTCGTGTCTTTATTTTGATCAATGAAAAAAGTGTTTTTGGTGCTTTGATATGTATGGTAGTGCCTTTAATATTGGCTCGTTCATGGCTATCAAAACAACATCTTACAAAACCATCGTCATTAATAATATTAGGAAACTTATCAAACCTTTTCCGACCTTTTTCATTCATAATGAAACTACATGTGCCAATAACCCCATCTTTGATATACGGTAGATTAATCCATATTTTGTAGTATTGTTTTACAAACCATGAGGAATCCGCTGTATCTATGCAGGGAGTAGGAGCGGCTAATAAAATGTCATGCTGTTCAAAATAAGCAGTGATTACCGAGATGGTGTCAGGGGCGATAACAGTGTCAGCGTCAAGATAAAAAACCGGGAATGATCCAATATGCTTTTCGGCTTCATTGAGCGCATTTGTTTTTGAGGGTTTTTTAATTTCCAGACAGACTACATCGGGATAATGTTTGCGAACAACGTCGGCGGTATTATCATAACAACCGTTACATGCAACGATGACTTTGCCGACATTCCGCTGGTTAATAATACTATCCAGGCATGCCTTAATGACGCTGGCTTCATTATGTGCAGGAACGATAACGGTAGCCACTATTTACCCCAGCCCTTTAGCCATGATGCGTTGGCATGCCTTACTTTTTGCCATTCAATAGCCTGATCTCGTTTATTAGGCTTAATTGCTGATAATAGCTTGGATGTTACCACTTTATTTATAACATAGAATTGCAAGAGAGCCTTATGCAGTGGCTTCTCCCATGTCTTTGAATGTCGGTTGACCAGTTCGACTTTGCCTTTTAGTAGTTTGATCATCTTGCCGGAGAAGCTAGGCTCGCTGGCTCCGCCATGATGTATTATTTTTGCCGTGGGAGTGATAATCGGTTGGTAGCCTAACTCAATAGCTTTAAGGCAGTAATCTGATTCTTCTCCATACATAAAAAAGGTTTCATCCAGACCTCCCATTTTTTCCCAAAGGTCTCTACGAGTAAGGAAAAAACAGCCTTGAATCATATCTACTTCTTGCTCGGAATCACGTTTCCAACAGCCATAGTTTGCTTTGTTAAAGAAGCAGCTATTTGAAAATAGTTTACTCATACCTAATGCACTAAATAATAGTGTTAATGTTCCGGGTCTAGACCAGGCGTTATGGGAGTTGATACTCAAATCATTATTTAGCGTAATACCCCCCCAGATGCCGTTTTTAGGTTTTTTGAGCGCAAACTGGTAAAGCCTGTCAATCGCATGGTCGAGGACAACTGTGTCGGGGTTAAGAAGTAAAATATATTCAGCGTTGGGTTGTCTGGCTGCGATATTATTACCACCAGAGAAACCTGTGTTTGTTTGCGAACGAATTAATGTCAGATTCGGAAACTCTTTAGCAATGAGGTTAGCTGAGTCATCATGTGAGTTGTTATCCAATACCGTCAGAGTGAATGGAGTCTCTTTGGTTTGTTCATATATGGAGCGTAACGCGCGTAACGTCAGTTGTGCGGTGTTATATGACACAACGATAATGTCTAGTTGGGGCTTTTTCACTATATTTTCTGTGTGTGGTTGTCTTATCCTAAAAAACGCAGTTGAAACTACTGCGAAAGCCTATGGCGCTGAATCTAAAGGCTTTCTGGAAAATGTTGGCTTCACCCGTAGAGTGATTACGAATAAATCCAACATTTTCCAGAAATCC
>CAZDMX010000154.1:0-5826 GCA_964506085.1 uncultured Thiothrix sp.
TGATGTTGATGTTGATGTTGATGTTGATGTTGATGTTGATGTTGATGTTGATGTTCCAAGGTTTGCTTCATCACCACAACCATACAAGAATAAAGCAAGAGTAACGGTCAGGATTTTCTTTGTATTCATTTTCATGTTAAGGCCTCATGGTGTTGCTAATATAGTCTTCTTGATGCGTCTTCCTTCTGTATCATAATATTCCGCAGCATTCTTGCCCGGGATAACTAGTGACAAACTACCTTTTCCTGCACTTAAATCAGCACTATTCTTACGATAAAAGCGCACTACTATGTCGGTGTCTTGATTGAAAGAGGGTGTGAAAGGAACCGTAAATTTAAATTCTTTTGAATTTACGGTTCCATTAGTCCAAGGTGCACTCACAGTTTCGATTGGGATTACTGGACCAACATCAAGGGAAGTAAAAAAACGAGTAGAATCGCCGTAACTATCACCACAACTATTATCGACGATTCCGGTACAATCAAACATGACCAAAAGACTGGTGTAACTTTCATGGTATCCCAAAATACTCCACGTTAAGTTATAGGTAGTCCCTGATGCCATCGTTTCAGGGATATCAACATCATAAAGAACCGGTGGTAGTCTACGCGAGGATTGATTATAGACATCTTCACGACTGGTCAAAAAAGCTTGTAATATCGGTGTGTCGCTTGAATTGCTGGGGATATTCAAAAGCGCTTGTTTATGTCCACGAGCGGTAGGCGAGTAGCGCACTGAAACAATGCACTGGCTACTGGCTACAACTACATTCCCGCTACAGGCATCAGCGGTGATTTCATACTGATCGCCATGATCACCCGATAAACTTAGGGTTCCGATCGTTAGATCGGACGCTCCCACATTTTTTACCGTTACAGCTACTGTCGAAGACTGTGAATTGGCCGCCACTTCCTGAAAAACATAAACCGAGGGGTTGACACTAATTGAAGTGCTTTCTGCTGATAGCACTGCTAAAGCTGATGCGGGATAAATGCCCAGCACCAGCATAATAGTTATTTTTTTAATTATATTCATATCCTTGTCCTGCTACCTGATCTACTAAAAGTTATAATTAAACTAAGGAACTTGTATGAAATAAACAAGCATGATGTCATGTCTGGTTCATAACACAATTCCTAAGGGTTTATCGTGTTCTTTACCCGTCTTCCTGTTGTATCGTAATAAGCATCGGCATGATTGCCCGGAATAATCAACGATAGACTGCCATTTCCCACTTGCTGATCTTTACTATTCTTACGATAGAAGCGAATAACAATGGGTGTGCTAACACCTACTACTGGTGTAGTAAACGTATAGCTAAAGGTAAAGATTTTGGATTGTACGTCGCCATGAAACCAGATGCCATTCGTTGCGGGAACATCCTTGGCGATAATCCCTGAATCCTCAAAGCGATTACTATCCCCAAAGCTGTTTCCACAGCTGGTTTCATCGGCAATCCCCGTACAGTTAAACATCGCGACTATCGAACTGTAATCCTCATGATAACCAAGTATCGACCATTTGATCGTATAGGAAGTACTGGATTGCATACTATTTACTGTCTGCCCACCACTATCTTCAATAGTAAATGAATTAAGCACCGGAGGAAGACGACGTTCTGACTCCTCAATGTCCGCTTCATGGTTTCTCAAAAAGATATTGGCTATAGCATTATCTGGGTCATCGGTAGTCACTGTCAGCATGGCAGATTTTGAACCAGTACTCGTCGGCTGAAAACTGGCCGACACTGTACAACTGGCATCAGCAGCTAGCGATTGCCCGGTACAAGTATCGTTGCTAATAATAAATTCGCTAGCATCGTTACCTGTAGTTGCCGTAGTTGTAATACTCAGTGAGCGACTACCCGTATTCTTAATACTAAAGCTCTGCGCTGTGGTTGGAGTATTAAGGTCCACATTTCCAAAGAGATACGCATAAGGCCAAGCATCCAGACCTGATTTAACCACCACACCACCTTCTGCCAGTTGTAGCGTGCCATTCGCAGTAGCATCTCTATCAAAATTACCGCCTTCTGTGACTGAAAAAACGAGTTTAGTTTTATTACCCGTATGCGTTACTACTGCATTTTGAACAGCCCATTCTCCATCATTGCCTAGTAATAAATAGTCTTGTATTTCTGTGTTAAGGGCGACATAAACCTCAATGGTTACACTGGCTCCTGAGGTAGTGGCTATATCATACTGAGTCGTACCCAGAATAAGTTGATCATCAGCGGGTACAGAAATTGGCGTAGCTCCTGTACTAAAGTTAGATTGGTCTGCACTTCCTGTATTGCTAAAGGTTAACCAGTGAGTATCATCATAGGTTTTTAAAGAGGCAACATCGGCCTGACTGTTGTCTTGAGTGCCATCACCGTTACCATCGCCTGTGCCACTCCCAGTTGCATCAGGCACATTTATTTCAACCGTATCGTCATTGCCATCCGAATCACTATCAGTAGTCGGTGCAGTAACAACACCGGATTGCCGAATACTGCCATTATTCCCAACAGTGATGAATGTATTATTGAAAAACACGCCTGAATTTCTATTTGAAACAGAAGTGGTGCTGGGTGACTGAGTCCACGATTTTCCGTCAGTAGATATTAGATCAATATCACTTGAACCATTATCCTGATTAATACCCGCTGCAAAATAAACACCATTGCCATACATTAAAGCGGCTGTTGCTTCTCTATCTGAGCGAGTTGTAATAAAGGCAGTACCGCCACTATTCTCAAGATAACCTAATCTAGAATTGACTCCAGCACCTATAAATTTATCATTAAGATACTCGATGGCACTATAACCAGCTGAGCTAGCTTCACCAGAATTATTGGTTTGATTGGTCCAACTGAGTCCATCTGGAGAAGTAGCCATTGCTGATAAATCACCGAATATATATTGATTACCAACGGCAACAAATTGTGAGTTACCATAGCTAATATTGATCAGTTTGGTGGTTATGCCCGTTGCGACGGGCGACCATGTTACACCAGAATCTGTTGAGCGAAGACCTTCACCATTATCTCCTACGGCAACCAGTGCGGATCCAGATGTAGCAATACCCCTTAGAGTATTCCCATTTTTATAGCGTTCCGTCCAAGTGATAGCATTGGGTGATGTATAAATAGCACCTTTCCAGGAACCACTCCCAAAATCATAATCTTCACCAACGGTAACCCACTGACTGCCATCGTAAATAATTGAGTGTAGGTAAGTATTACTACCAAAGCCAGATGTTGCATTAGTTCTCGTGTCCAACTCACTCCAAGAAGCATCTCCAGCAGAATAACCAATAACTGCAAAATTGGTTATTGCAACTGCCATTGTACTGCTAGCGGCGACATCAACAATAGGATCAGCTTGATTTGAAGTCATATCAGTCCACTGTGTTGCGGGATCGGTTACTGTCACATTTATCTGTTGTGTAGCAATGCCCCCTTTCATATCAGAAACCGTTATTTTTACAGTGTAGCTTCCACCCACAGCCCAGGAATGAACTAGATTACTAGTGCTATCATGAATAACACCATCGCCAAAATTCCAGTCATAAGATAATGTATCTCCATCAGGATCTGAAGCACTTGCAGAAAAGGTCAGTGGTGTTCTGGCGGTTAGCGCGTTAGGAGCCGTTAATATTACCGTCGGATTTTGGTTACCCGCAAACGCACCTATATTGATTTCGATGTCCAGCCATTCATCGGCATCACTGCCACCTTGTTGAATAGGGGTGATATGAATGCCCGCCGTTGAATCAGAATACGTACGCCCCATTGATATGCCCGCATCATCCTTTCCATCTGCCGAACTCGGAGTGCTATCAATAAGAACACTATTCGTTTCAAAGGGTCTTTGCCAGACTATATATGCACCTTTTTGTAATACATTATTACTGGTGAAATCCCTTCGATAACCCAACCAGTAATACTCATTACTGGCCTTAGTTAATCTGATCGCTTTATCATTCGTATTAAGCACACCCTGATCAAACCGATATAGCCGATAAGTCCCCGTTGAACTGACATACAACCATTCGGAAGAAGGTATCCAGTTTAAACGAGTCTTACCCTGAATATGAAAATCGCCATTACCATCGCCCATCGTGTCATAGGTATCACCATATTCAATTTCGGAACCCGCACCTATGACAGTGCTACCCCCCGTATCCCAATAATTGGCATGACTTAAACCATAGTTATGACCAAACTCGTGGACAATCACTTTGGTAGAAGTGGTATTTTGTAACCAATGATTACCACCCCCTAAAGTAGCTAAACCGGCATAACCAATATTAATATCAGGGAAATGAATACCGACGATATCGAAAGCATTAAGGTCTATACCCGTACTGAGCGCAGTAAAAGCCGCTCTGGCATCTGCATGAAGTTCGGAACTACCATTTGAAAATGCGGCAACATCCAGGTTACGATAATAGCTACCGGTTTGTGGTAGTCGAACAACTTGAGCACTGGCTAAAACCTGACTACCACTGGTAGCACCCTCAATATCCGTTTTACCATAGGAAAAATCAACAATCTGCGCGGAAACAGCACCATTTAAAGCGGCTTCAAGATCGGCTTTGGATGTTGATTCACCCGGCACATCAGAAAAATCCACACGAATAAAAAACACCTTCTTGTTTGTCTCAGTCCAAGTGGAAGCCAAGACAATTTTTTTAGCCAGTTTTTCCTGTAATGATGAATCTGCAACAAAAATATTATTAGGCGTAGTTTTGCGTTGAACAATGTGTGAGTTTGGCCCTATTTCTTTCTCTAAAGTAGATATAACAGTGTTTAATTCAGCGACATTGTTTTCATTGGAAAAATAAAATAACTTTCCTTCAGATATTGCCCTGACAGGTTCTCCAACAATGTCCTCATTAGTATAGTAATCAAGCTTTTTATCTTTATTGGCAAGGCTAAGGTTTTTTTCAGCCCAGAGAATATCATTTCCATTTACTATCTGAAAAGCCTGATCACTTATAACAGCTAACTGGCCTAAACGAATACCTTGTACAGCAAGATTGTTCTTTGACAGTATCCCTTTTCGGTTGCCATATAAATAAACATTGTTTGAATGCCGCTCACTATTTTCATCATAAACCAGAGATACTAAATTATCAGCATTCTTATTATTGACAGAATCATTGGAAAAAACATTGAGATCTGCAGACACCGTAATAGGTTCTTCTACCAGATTTTTAACTTCCTGAGGAAGAATAGAATATTCATAAAATGACAAAGCATGACTAAGCGCACGACGAGGATGCTTTTTCATTTCATTTGCTAGAACAACCCTTCTAGCTTTTGCAACAACTACTCCCTCTTTGATATGTTCCTGGATATAATCCTTGTCATTTTGATTTGCAGAAAACTCACTCAACCAATCATTAAATTCTTGGTATATTCTTTCACTGGCCTGAATAGATTGAGAAGATGTAGAAGAAACCTGACCTGTTTTCGAAGAAATAGCGACCTGTTTCTTAGAAACTGATGATGAAAGATCGTTTGCTTTAACGGGTTGAGATTCTAATGAGCTAACAGAAGCAGATACGGGAACAGAACCACGATTACTGCCCATATCACTAACAACAAAGAAAACCCCGGATGCCAACAAGACCCCAAAAAACGACGACACTACTCTTCTAGAAAACACTGATTTTAGCCCTTTAATACAACTTGATTAGTTATACTTATTATTCTATTAAATATATCAGATGAATAGGTTAATATCTACTCATCACACATATTTACACTCCTTAATTATCCCTATAATCCTAAAAAACTCAGTTGAAACGTAGCGAGAATGACTAGAGTGCTGAAGA
>CAZDMX010000155.1:0-2141 GCA_964506085.1 uncultured Thiothrix sp.
AACAGATACTTCGAAGCTAACAACACATGGGCCACTATTAGTAACAAAGCTACAATTGACTTGTATAGCACTGCCATCAAAACTTCCTTCATCCGCGTCAGCTGCATCAGTAAGTGTTTTAAGTACACCGTTATTGATAAAGGGTGAGGTAATGGTCATATTACCTTCCCAGCTTACATCTGCCATTAATGTATCAGCTACTACCACATTGGAGGCATGACTGCTATTCGCATTGTCCACGGTAATGGTATAGCGAAGTATTGACCCGGGAATACGCTTTGGATTGTTAGTCCCGTTGTTAGGGTCTGAGATAACAATGGATGTTTTGGTCACTGTCAGTGCAGGTTTGATAGGGGCGTAAACGATATCTTTGTTAAGATCGATAGCCGTATTAAATGAATGTTGTGTAAAAATATGAGGATTAAAGTTTTCTTGCACGCCAACTGTCGCTGCGTTCCTGCCATTGTCTGTTCCGTCACAATTTAGGTTTGCTGGGTCATAACGGAAGCGGATACCCCCATCTTCATACAAAACCACTTGAAATGAACAGATTGATTGACCATAAGAAAAATCCCATCGATAAGGATAGACATGATCCCAGTGAGCTATAAACCGTCTATTGGGTGCGCTGCCTAAAGTGCCATACTTAATACTTCCACTGCCGGGTGCAGCAGGATTTAGGTCATGCCAAAAGGGTAAGATCCAGCTATTTGGATTACTTCTGGGCAAGCTAGTAACTATATAGTTATTGAATCCATTATTAAAAGACAGTGAACCATTAGAATTGATATAAAGCTGACTGTGAGTTGAGCCGTTATAAGAGAAGTTAAAACCTATATTGACGAGTAAGTTAGAATCATCTCCTGCTGGTCCTGCGTTGGTGATTCCAGCAGTTTCGAAACTTGTGGGTGAAACGACAGTTTCATATTGAATGGCAGAAGATAAATTACTATAAGTAATCAACAGCAGTAAGGAGAGGTAAGTAAGTAGTTTCATGATTAATCGTATTAATATTTACGCGTTATTTCCTTTTAACAATTTTACTTAGTTGGTCTTTATCAGCTCTATAACGGAGTTGGATATAAGGTCCCTGAGCGGTATATTCACTCTGATCAAAGTCTTCATCAGTAAACCCTTCTAGGTTATAACCCACACTAAGCCACATATTTTCGGCAGGAGTGACCCCCACTGAGCCTCCTAGATTATATTCCCAGTTGTTATTTTCCCAATCGTGTAGATAACCGGTATGTACGCCCACATCTATTTTTTCAGAAATATTTCTTCTGACTTGTAGTTGTGCTGTATCTACGGTGGAGTTGAACTTCTGGTTAAACTCATCTTCAAGTGTGTGCTTTATACCGTGGTGAAGACTGATTTGTGTTTTTCTTCCTGCTTTTTTGTTCACATGAATATTGTGAATGATCTTTCGAGTGCGTTTATTTTCGTTAACGTTCTCTCTTTCTTCCTGAATAAAGTCGAGACGTTGTAGCACCGTATAGTCATTGTTCTGCGGATGCCAGGCGCTACCCAGACTAATAATAGCTTTATTGTTTTGCTCTGCCGTATTGACTGTAGTTGCACCTGTATCAGTGGCATGTAGCGTTGAACGTATTATTTCTACACTTGCGGAAATATCTTTACCTTTGCTTAATTGACGTATTAATCCAAACCGAAGATTATTCTTATCCTCACGATCACCATTACGATGTTCCAGTCTCGTTGTCCAGCTCCAATCATCTTCGCGCCAGCCCAAACCTACAGAGAAGGCAGTGAAGTCATCACGAATACTGCCATTGATAGCAGGTTGGTTGATGTCCACTGGAACCAATTGTGTGTTTTTTACTGTTTCTGAATGATCAATACTTAAGTTGCCTGATAATTTATCAGTTATATTAAGGCGTTGGGCTAAACCCAGTGTGGCGTAAGTTCTATCACCACCGTACTGGTTTTCTTTGTTAATACTGCTTTTTACTGTCGCCCCTTCCCATAATTTAGAGGTTAAACCGATACGATCAGTAGTAGTGTCAACAGCATCGCTGCGTGTTAGCTCATGTTCAAGGAATAGGGCGATACCATCGGTTAAACCAATGTCCGCACCGATGATTAGACGATCAGGATAAGCTTCATTAGCACCTTTGCCT
>CAZDMX010000155.1:2241-5825 GCA_964506085.1 uncultured Thiothrix sp.
TCTAGTCCAAAAGATGAATCCTGATTGCGGATATAGGCACGCCCCGTTAATTGGCTACTTTTCTTACGTGCCTCAATTAACCAGGCATTGCCAGAATCTTTTAGATTGCCTTGTGCGGTGCTGTGCGCAAGTTCTGCTTTGATCTCTGTTTCATCATTAATCTTATAAGTAATATCAGTGCCAATAAGGTCGCCACTATTTCCATTATCATCCTTTTCATGCACCAGACTCATGCCAAATTCAGTCTTTCCATCATCAGTTAGGTAAGCGACCCTGCCACTGGCTGCAATAGATTTTTTAGCATTAGTTTCACTTTCATAGTCCACCACGATGAAATTAGGATTAAGGTTGAAATCCCGACTAGCAATAGGAAATTTGAAAAACAAACTATGACTATCATAATCAATTTCATAGTCTGCATGTAAAGCCAGTAAGCGTTGAGAGACGATAACTTCAGGATGAAAACGGTCTCTGGTTTCTAAAATAACGACTTCACTATTAGGTATGATGGATTGACTCAATCGATACTCACCGGAGGTTCCATCGCCTGGTATTTCATCACGTTGGTGTTTGTTTTTAGTATTACTGAGGGACACGTTATAACGGACGTTGCGACCTTTATATTCACTGTGAATACCGTGTAAGGTGCGCTCATAACGCGATAACTCTGTAACCGTCATATTAGTTCGATAATCACCAAACAGCATGTAGAACTGATCGCGTTCTAGTTTTACAAACAACTTACTTGAGCTTTGAGCTTCATATTGGTTGAGAGCATTATCTCCGTAAATAGTATAGAAAGCATCGGGATCAATATTGCCGCTGAGATGTGCACCCACATCACCTCGACGCTTGGCGGAATCATAAGCCACGGTCAGTAAATATTTTCCTTTTACTTTTCCTTTGGCAAAAAAAGCCACTCTTCCACGAGTATAAAGCCGATCTTCTTTTTCAAGATCATCCAGAGTTTGCATATTACCATTCAGGGTATTGTAGCCAAGTGTACCTTCGGCTAGTCCTACTAGAATCCATTGGTCGCGGATATAAGGTTTCAGCCAGACCTTGATATTCTCGCTTTTTCTCTCCGAAAGCTTAATGTTAAGACGTATTTCTCCAGATTGAGTAGTAGGTTTTAAGCGGATTCGGGCAAGACCACCTTCTGAAATAATGACTTTGTGTTCACCCTGAGAGTTATCAGCATTGAGATCAAGTTTACTCGTATCCCTATCGAATATCTGATAATTGCCGTCTTCAACGGTAAAATAGACATGCGTATTTTTCCGCATGGGGAAGCCTTCTTTATCCTTAATAAGAACCACTATCTCAGGATTAGCATTGCCATCAGCTACTAGTACAGATTTGTCTTCTTGTAGTTCTGCAAAGGTTGGTTCACTTGAGAAATGAACCAGTCGTGATTCCTTTTTGATGATCTTTCCGGCGGCATTTTTTACGATAACTTGTAGCTTGTTATCTCTATTGTGAATGTTGATATCGACACCGCGCCAACGACTGACGCGCACGGTTTTGGCTTTGTTTGTAGAGCTGCCCTGGAAATTTAAGGCGTTGACTTTTTTGCCATTGAGTCTCACTTCGACTTTATGGCTGGGTGAATGTTTGATAACTACATTTATTGAAGCGATAGGGGGTACAAAGTTCTCTGGTGGCCATAATATTTCAAAACCTTTGTTGGCCTGTTTGGTATAACCATCATCATATTTATCGAGAGGGTTAAAGATTTCATCCTCTTGTTTTAGAGTTTGATTGTCATTACTTGTTTGTGTTTTTGCAGCAGAGTTCTTTTCTGTATGGGTAACATGAAAATCTGCACGCCAAAGTGTTCCACCTCTAACATCTACGAATTGTGAGTCTGCTTTGCCTGCAAATTGTGTGTTGTTTTTACATAACAAAGGGGTTAATCCATCAGCAAGGCTTTGCGTATCTAAAGCTACCAGATGAGTGCCGGGTGTAATTCCATCAAGATGCCAGAAACCTTGATCATCGCTATAGGTGCTTTGCCCAGTTTCAATATAAATACGTGCACGGCTGATAACGGGAGCATCTTTTTCACAGCCTTGTAGAACCCTTCCGGTAAGAATGGCTGTGTTACGCATCAACTCATCTCGTATTTCAACATTGGCTCTAGCGATAAAAGATTGTTCACCTGTTGCGAAGGCTTGTGCGGTATTGGTGGCTTGTAAGCCTGGTGTGATAGCACCCACTCCCGCACCTATAGAGACACGATATTTGATGACCCAGTTTGTTTGAGGAGGCATCGCGCCTAAGATGAAATTGAGCGATCGGCCGTTAATCTGGATTTGCTCGCTGGCTAGTTGTGCATTGTTTAAAAATGTGGATTCTTTGACGTAACGAAAACCTGGCGGCAACACGTCTTTAACGACTAGCGCGTCAAGCCCATTAGGAAAATTATTGGAATTTAGAGTTAATGTATAAGCGAGTGTATCTCCCACAGAAGCAATCTTGGCACTAACGCTTTTTGATAGTGATATTTGTCCGGTAGGTTCAACCAAAGCAGCCGTAGCACTAATATCAGTACTATCTAGTGAGTCTCGATAATTCACATTGATTTTGGCGTCACGTGAGACACTTACATAACCATCATAAGGTGTTGCATCTTTTCCAGTTGTTTGGATTACGCCACGAAAAACACCTGAAGAAGGGGAGGTTTCTGTGAGTTGAATGACTTCAGTATCCCCAGTTTCGGGAATAGTAATGGTAACAAAAATAGTCTCCGTTATAGTGCTGTCCAGATTTTGGTCAACATCCATCACTTCAATAACGATAGGTTCATTAATGGTATATTGTGATGCGGGTTCTATAGGGAAACTATTGGGTAGAATAGTGTTGGTCCCATCAATCAGAGTAATTTCCGAGATAGGATCCAATCTAACATTAGCAGAGAAATTGGGGGCTGCTATGGGGATATTGGAATAGGATGTATTCGGTAATGCAACAGGTGTTCCTGTTGCTGAAATTCTAAAAAAAGTAATCGTTGAAGGGGTCCTGGAATCAGTAGTAACAGTAGCACTAGATGATTGGTTGATGGACGTACCTTGCAGGGAAAACTGAGCGGTGACTGTGTTAGTCAACAAAGTATTCGGAGGTGTGGCTGCATAGCTTGGGGAAGAAGATAACACTAATCCCGTTGTCAGGAAAAACCATAGAACAGAGAGCAGTACCAACCTGAGTAGGTTGGTACTTAAAACGATTGGGCTTAAAGGCTTAAACCCGAATGGTATTTCTCTGAGTAACATGAATAGTTAGATACAAGGTTTAGCTTGCATCTATTATTGCGTAGAAGGTGAGTGTTGCAGATCCACCAGCAGGAATTGTTACAGTCTCTGATGTGACTGGGTCGCCGCCTGTTGTGCTTCCCGTTGTTGTTGTTCCACCTGCAATTGTTGTCGCTGCTGCTGCTACTGTTCCACCACAAGGTGATGTGTCTGTGTATGTCATATTCCCTGGAATAATATCAGAGATAACAACATCACTAGCGGTTGATGTAGCACCTACATCATTAGTAACGGTAATAACATACTGAATAACAGCGCCCGGTATACGGTGAG
>CAZDMX010000156.1:0-5796 GCA_964506085.1 uncultured Thiothrix sp.
TCTTCAGGACTGGCAACCTCAAATGGATAACCACCCAACCAATCATCCCAATCACAAATAACCGACATACCGCGTTTCTTTTGATAATCAGTAAACTTCGCAAAAAGATTATGATGTTCAACCATGCCTACCAAAAGCACTCGACTCATAAACCACGGATAAAAAACGGCTTTCACAGCAACACGGCCTAAAATAGAATGATTAAATATTTTCTTTATTCTGAGCCAAAAACGCGACAAAAACCCTTCATCGTTATAAATTGCGATAAACAACTTACCACCGCTGGCAGACACCATCGGCGACACATTCTCTAAGGCCTGCCACATAGCCCCCGTATGATGCAATACACCCCAACTGTACACGACATCAAACTGCCCTAGCTGAGCAAGATATTCCTTATCCAGTACAGAACCTTCTTCCACCACCCATTCAGAGTCATTAGCAAAATAGCGTTGTTTAAGTTCTGCCGTACAAGCTACAGACTTTGGGTCATAGTCAAACGAATGCACCTTTGCACCCAGCCTTCGCGCGGCAAGAGAAAATAAACCGCTACCTGATCCTACATCTAAAAATGTTTTTCCTTCTAGGCTTTCGATATTCAACATCTGTTGCAATGATTTCTCGGCAATCGCAATACGATCCCCATTTAACACAGAAAGAAATCGCGCCCAGTTATCGCCAAATTTAAATCGGCCTGATGATATATATTCCTTAGACATATTGATTTACCTTCGCAAAATTATGATTTCCTCGCAATACAATTCACATACGGAGAAAAAGACTGCTTTGCTGGTAAAGCGCCGAACTTGCTCTCTATTATCCAAATCAACATCGACACTCTTACTAAAAGCGCCAAAATTACTCGTTTTAGCAGCCAGCTTATACTTTTCTGCTTAATTCCATTCAGATTACAAATACCGAAACCAGTGCTCATGAAATAATCACACTCAATTACTTCGATGCTTGCAGCTTCGTGAGCATTACGAAACTGTTTTCTATCAATAGGATTGTGTATATCAAAAATAGGACGATTAATGTATTTTTGTATAAAACCCACATAACCAGTCATATTAGGAATGTTAGTTAGCAATAAGCCCCCAGTTTTTAAGTATTTTAACAGTGCATCAATACATTTAGATGTATCATCAAAATGCTCTACCACGCCAAAAGAAACCACTACGTCATAGCAACCAATCATATCTATAGGCGGGGAAAAGAGGTCTGCACAAACCACCTTGCCACTTATATTTCCTTGCCGAAGGTTCTGCCTGGCTTTGTCACAACCAACCTCAGAATAATCTAGCCCAGAGACATCGAAACCATGCTCTTTGCTAAAATACGGTAGCCACGTGGAGTTTGCGCACCCAATCTCTAACAAACTAGATTTCCTCTTGTCTAGCGAGGCAAATACATGCTCAAAGTATGCGTGAAACATACGGATTGTATAGTTTTTAAGCCCTAACCCATATGGATTAATATTTTTTACTGCAGTATTGCTTCTCCACATCCCATCCCAATACCCCTTGACGGTCTTATTTCCACTATCTATGTTTATAGCCATGTAATTTCCTGTTTAACAAAAGACTTAAATATAAAAATGACACTGCGTAGACACAAACAGTGGATAATGCTATACCAGACACGCCCATCCACTGCATCAAAATGTAATTGAGCAGGATGTTTAGAGGTAAGCTTATACATGCACCCCACATTAATATGTGATTCGCCCCCAAAGATGAAATAAGGCGTACCAGCAATATGCCTAGCATATAAAAAGGCACCTGTAGCAGATAATATGCCTGTACCTGACCGACAAGTTGGGTATCCTCAGCAGTGAACGCGCCTCGCTCAAACAACATAGCAATGATAGACTCTGAAAATAGGAACAATAGCGCTGTAAGCGGCACGCTGAAGAACAGAATCAACCGGGCGTAGACCTTGAATGTATGACGCACACCCCGCCAGTCTTCAGCCACCACCATACGTGAAAAATGCGGCAGTACCGCTGTGCCTAGCGCCATGGCGCCAATACCCAGTATCATGGCGACCACTCTGTTAGCGTAGTTAAGTGTAGCGACGCTACCGGGTTCTAGCATAGCCGCCATGGCTTGATCCACCAGTACGGTGCTACTCATTAAAAAGGCGCCTGCTATCATCGGCGTATACTGCCCCATCACTGCACGAACCTCATCAGTTATTCCCCCCCAGCGCGGTAACAGAGGAATACCCCGTTGTGTTGCCGCCCTTGCCATGATCGATAACTCAATCGCCGCACCGAATAGTGTGCCTACTGCTAAGGCGTAAATACCCCACTTATTTACTAACAGCAATAGAAAAACAACGGCGCAAATCGGTGTAATAGCCGGAGCCAGGGCAACCACGGCAAACCGCTCACTGGCGTTTATGGCGGTGGCATAAATGTGACCAATGCCGGTCAACACTAAAACAGGTAACAACCAGTAATAGAGCGATCGTGTCAGCGCCATAGTCTGCTCACTAAAGCCGGAACCAAGTAAAGGCAGTAACAGCGATGCTAGTGCTGCCAGTACAATAGCTACAGCAATCAAAAATACAACGGCCAACAGCATAACGGACGAAAATAACTGTTGAGCAGCCACTGGCCCTGCGCTGTCCCGTGTGCGAATATAGACCGGCATCATTGCTGCGCTGAACGAACCTGCTAATACACTGATAGCAAACATCGGTAGTAGAAAGGCAATAAGAAAAGCATCTACTACCTCGCCCGTCCCGAAGTATCCAGCAATTGCCAACTCCTTGGCAACGGTGGCGAGCTTGGCGACTACAGACATTGCCATCACCACCAACATGGCTGCGAATATTCGCCGGTTGGTCGAAGTGGCTTGCCAAATATTCCAGCTAGCTATATTTTTTTTTAGCATTTAATCATTAATTTTGGCTTAAAAAACCCATTAAACGACTACAGCAAACTAAAGAAGCTCTGAATAAGTCTGATTGAATTTAGACTGAGATAAACTCGTTCCGATTGGCTTCGAAATGAACGGTAATAGTCGTTCTATTGCTACGTGTACCCCTCAAGGGGGTATTGAAATGAACCCTTGGGGTGCTGCAATCTTCGAAGCCAATCAGAACGATTTTAGCCAGCGTAAAACAATCATGACTTGTTCAGAGCTTCCCTAACAGTATGGAGACGAAATAAAATAAATTGGTATTGCTGAGAAAAAAATTTCGAATATATCCGGATATATCAGGGGCTCTCTGAATAAAATTCTCTGTACCAATGGACAAAATTAGCAATCCCCTCGGATACAGGCGTAGACGGTTTGTACCCCACATTGGCAATTAAATCACTTGCATCAGCATAGGTATCCGGCACATCACCTGGTTGCAATGGAAGGTATTCTTTCTTGGCTTCTTTACCTAGCTCTTTTTCCAGGCACACAATATAATCCATCAGATCAACGGGCTCGTTATTACCAATGTTATAAACCTTCCAGGGTGCTCGACTTGAGCCTGGATCAGGTTGCATAGCATCCCACTCAGTATTGCCTTGCGCAACCTTATCCAGGGTTCTCACTACCCCCTCAACAATATCGGCTACATAAGTAAAATCACGTTTATGTTTACCATGGTTAAATATTTGAATGGGCTCTTCTTGTAAAATTGCTTTAGTAAATTTAAAAAGAGCCATGTCTGGACGCCCCCAGGGGCCATAGACTGTAAAAAAACGTAGACCCGTTGTTGGTAACTCAAAGAGATGACTATAGCTATGCGCCATTAACTCGTTAGCTCTTTTTGTTGCTGCATAAAATGCCAAAGGGTGGTCAGCCGTATGTCGCTCTGAGAATGGCATTAACTCATTAGCGCCATAGACTGAACTTGTTGACGCATAAACAAGATGCTCTACTTTATTATGGCGACAACCCTCCAATACGTTAGTAAAACCGACAATGTTTGAATCGACATAGGCATGCGGGTTATCGATTGAGTAGCGCACACCTGCTTGGGCGGCAAGGTTGACTACGCGCTGAAATTTCTCGGCCGTAAATAATTTTCTCATGGCTTCACGGTCTGCGAGATCTATCTGGCAAAACTTGAAGGATTCAAAACTCAACAATTGCTCTAATCGAGCATTCTTTAAATTAACGTCATAATAGTCGTTTAGATTGTCTAAACCAACCACCTCATCCCCTCTATCAAGAAGGTGTTTGCTAACATGAAACCCAATAAACCCAGCAGCACCCGTCACAAGAATTTTCATAAACGTCCATTCACTATTTCAGCAGGTAAAATTGATTTTACATCGTAAATAATATGGTCTTTCTTACACCAAGATTTCAATTCATTAATGCTCATATTTTTAATCTCAAAATGATCAACTGCTATCACTAGCGCGTCATACTTCCCTTGCTCCAATACATCAATAAGATGAATATCGTATTCATTTATTGCAAGTTGTTTATCTGCCACTGGGTCATAAACATCAACCTCGGCATTATACTTTTTAAGTCCATCGATGATATCAATAACTCGTGTATTACGAAGGTCTGGACAATCTGCTTTAAATGTCAACCCCATAACCAGTATCTTTGAGTCCACTACATGAATACGTGACTCCGTCATCAGCCGTACAACCTGATCAACAACGTACCCACCCATACTGTCGTTAATCTTGCGTCCAGCAAGAATGATTTCTGGGCAGTAGCCAACCGCCTGAGCTTTATGGGTCAGATAATAAGGATCAACACCTATACAATGGCCGCCTACAAGACCTGGTTTAAACGGCAGGAAATTCCATTTTGTACTGGCTGCTGCCAGCACTTCATCAGTTTCTATACCAAGTCGATTGAACAATATTGCCAGTTCATTCATTAACGCTATATTAATATCGCGTTGTGTATTCTCAATAACTTTTGCAGCTTCCGCTACTTTTATAGAAGATGCTTTATGTGTGCCAGCAGTCACAATTGCCACGTATAGGCGATCAACAAAGTCAGCCGACTCAGGGGTAGAGCCAGAAGTGACCTTTACAATGTTTGTTAATCCTCGCTCCTTATCACCGGGATTGATTCGTTCTGGGCTATAGCCAACACAAAAATCTTTATTGAAGACCAAAGAGGAATACTGCTCAAGAACAGGGACGCAACACTCTTCCGTCGCCCCAGGAAATACCGTTGATTCGTAGATAACCACATCGCCACGCTTTAACATCCCACCAACAAGAGATGATGCTGAAATAAGCTGTGATAAATCAGGTTGCTTGGATTCGTCAACAGGGGTTGGCACAGTGACGATATAGACATTACAGCATTCCAAATCAACAGACCGACTGGAGAAAGTTAATTGGCTCGCACGAGAGAAGCCATCACTATTTACTTCTCGTGTAACATCCGAACCATGCTTTAACTGCTCTATTCGTTGAAGGTTAAGATCATAGCCGATGGTTGAATAACGACTACCAAACTCAATCGCCAAAGGCAGTCCGACATAGCCGAGGCCTATAATCCCTATCTTAATCTCTGCCTCTGAAGGAAGCATAAACAATCCACCTAACTGGCGATATCAACGCCTTATTATTATATGCGATTAGACAAAAAATTGGGTGCTAACTTACACGCCCATAAACATCATCAAAACGCACAATATCATCTTCGCCCAGATAACTGCCAGACTGAACTTCAATTAACTCTAAATCAAAACTGCCCGGGTTTTCCAATCGGTGTTTAATACCCAGGGGGATATAGGTTGACTGATTTTCACTAAGCAAAAATTCTTCATCACCACAAGTAACACGTGCCGTTCCCTGCACGACGATCC
>CAZDMX010000157.1:0-5785 GCA_964506085.1 uncultured Thiothrix sp.
TAGTTCAGGTTCTAGCATCAGGCAAGCGCCGAATGCGCCTTTCTGGACGCGTTCACTTGGACAACCTAGGTTGATGTTGATTTCATCATAGCCGTAGTCTTCAGCCATTTTTGCGCATTGCGCCATGTCTTTGGGGTCGCTCCCACCTAGTTGTATAGCTACAGGGTGTTCTGCTTCGTTGTATTGAAGATAGCGGTCTCTGTCTCCATAGATGAGTGCGCCGGTGGTGATCATTTCTGTGTAGAGTACAGCATGTTTGCTGAGTAGACGCATGAAGTAGCGCTGGTGTCGGGTAGTTAAATCCAGTAGCGGGGCTACGCAGAAACGTCGGTCTAGTGCTTTCATTTTACTTTTGACACTGTGGGCAGTAATAGGTACTACGCTGGGCTTGTGTGATCTGTCGAATGGGATTGCTACAGTTTGTACAAGGTTGATCAGTTCTGCCGTAGACCGATAGTTTTAGTTGAAAGTAGCCTGTTTGACCGTCTGCATTGACGAAGTCTTTTAAGGTTGTACCACCTTGTTCTATGGCTAAGCTGAGGACTGTTTTAACAGCAAATACGAGTTTCTCATAACGTTTTAAGGATATTCTACCTGCTGTTATTTTGGGGTTTATAGCTGCCATAAAGAGTGATTCACTCGCGTAAATATTGCCAACACCTACGACTATATGGGCATTCATAATAAATGTTTTGATGTTTACTTTTCGGTTTCTTGATTGCTGATAGAGATAGTCTGCATCGAAATCATCTGTTAGTGGTTCTGGGCCTAGGTTGCGTATCAACGGATGTTTTTCTATTTTCGAGGTTGTCCATAGCACTGAGCCAAAACGTCTTGTGTCTTGCAGTCGTAGTAGTAAACCATTGTTGAATTCAATATCTACGTGGTCATGCTTGCCGGGCTTTACGTCTTTGTCGCAGACACGTAAGTTTCCTGACATGCCTAAATGAATAATTACCGTGCCTTTTGAGGTATGAAGTAACAGGTATTTTGCACGTCTATCAACGTGGTTTATGGTTTGCCCTTCTAGTTGATGCAGTTCTTTGGGGACTGGCCAGCGTAGTTTTGGCTGACGTACGGTAACTTTTGATACCTGTTGGCCTTTGATGTGTGGGCTGATGCCTCGGCGTGTGGTTTCGACTTCGGGTAGTTCAGGCATGATGGTTGGCCTGTAGGGTCGAATTCATTCGACCTATAATGTTAAATATGGATACGAGTCGAATGAATTCGACCCTACAGTTTTACTCGCTTTCAATAACAGGTTTACGCACTTTAATATGTAACTCACGTAGTTGCTTAGTGTCAACTTCAGAAGGTGCAGCCGTTAATGGGCATTGTGCGCTCTGTGTCTTAGGGAATGCCATCACTTCGCGGATAGAGCTACTACCTGTCATCAGCATGATCATTCGGTCTAGTCCAAATGCCAGCCCACCAAGAGGAGGACAGCCATATTTAAGCGCAGTTAGTAGGAAGCCAAATTTGTTCTCAGCTTCTTCTTCAGAAATACCGAGTATTTCGAAGACTGCTTGTTGCATATCAGGTTTGTGAATACGAATCGAGCCACCGCCTAATTCCGTGCCATTAAGAATAATGTCATATGCGCGGGATAGTGCTTCGCCAGGGTTCGCTTTGATCTGTTCAATATCATCAGTATCAGCGGAGGTAAACGGATGATGTAGTGCTTGCCAGCGGTTGTTCTTGTTGTCCCACTCAAACATTGGGAAATCTACCACCCAAAGTGGCGCCCAATCGCCTTCGATCAAGTTACGGTCTTTACCGAGTTCTATGATTAAAGCGCCGAGTGCGTCATTAACGACCTTGGCTTTATCTGCTCCGAAGAACACGAGATCGCCCGCTTCAGCACCGACACGTTCCATAATCGCTAAAGCTACTTCATCGGGTAGGAATTTGAGTATTGGAGACTGTAAGCCTTCAATGCCTTCAGACATGCTGTTGACTTTGATATAGGCCAATCCACGTGCGCCGTATTTACTGACGAACTTAGTATAAACATCAATGTTTTTACGACTTAGTTCGTTGCCTTGAGGCAAACGTAATGCTGCTACACGGCCTTGGTCGTCATTTGCAGGGCCAGAGAATACTTTGAAATCAACCTCTTTCATTAAGTCGCTAACTTCAACCAGCTCTAAGGGTATACGCAAGTCTGGCTTATCAGAACCGAAACGATGCATAGCTTCAGCATAAGGCATACGAGGGAAGGGGCTTGGTAGATCAACATCCAGCACTTCTTTGAATAGCTGGGTTAGCATGGCTTCCATGGTGTTCATAATGTCTTCTTCATTAACAAAAGACATTTCAACATCAAGCTGGGTGAATTCAGGTTGGCGATCTGCGCGTAAATCTTCATCACGGAAGCAACGAGCAATCTGATAATACTTTTCCATTCCTCCCATCATTAATAGCTGTTTAAACAATTGGGGAGATTGGGGTAGGGCGTAGAACTCACCGTCATGTACTCGACTGGGTACGAGATAATCGCGTGCGCCTTCAGGAGTTGCACGCGTTAGTGTCGGAGTTTCAATATCCAGAAAACCTTGATCTTCAAGAAAACGACGCATAAAGCCAGTTACTTTTGCCCGTGTTTGCAGGCGCTTTTGCATTTCAGGACGACGTAAATCTACATAGCGATATTGTAAGCGGATATCTTCACCGACTTCATCATCCAGTTGAAAAGGGGGTGTTTCTGAGGCGCTAAGTACTTCAAGCTTCAGGCCAAAGACTTCAATTTTACCGCTGACCATGTTTTCATTAATAGTGCCTTCTGGACGTGGGCGTACACGACCTGTTACACGCAAAATATATTCATTACGAATGCCCTCAGCCATTTTGAACATGTCAGCATCATCAGGGTCAAAAACGACTTGAACAATACCCTCACGATCACGTAGATCCACAAAAATAACGCCACCGTGGTCACGACGTTTATTAACCCATCCGCAGAGGGTGATTTCTTGATCTAGTAGTGATTCGTCAACAGCACCACAGTAATGGCTACGCATAGTATTTTCTCATTATTTTTTCAGACGCAGAATGGTAAGCGTTGCGCTAACAATACGCAAGTTTTATGGATGGTTTTAGGTTGAGAATGATGATATTCGGGGTGTTTTAGCCGAAGGTGGGATCATTTAGTACCTGAACGAAAGGTAGGCTCTACTGAGACCACCAGAGCACGCAATCTTTTAACCACTATGATGAATCTCGCTACGAGCTACTTTCCGTTCAGGGCTATTTAGGTTTTTTTTGCAACTCTGATAAATCCAGATTAACCACTTCAGAATATTTTCTGGATTTAGAGCCTGGAGTTACCACGCCCAATGACATGATAAATTTCAGTGCATCCTCAACATCTAAGTCTAACTTCTTGACGTCTTTTTCAGGCAATAAAATAACAACGCCAGATGTTGGATTGGGTGCGGTCGGGACAAAAACAGTGAGCAATTTTTCACCTGTCATTTCATTCAAGCTAGAGATGCTATCGCCCGTTTGAAAGGCTAATGTCCAGATACCTTTTCTTGGGTACTGAATTAAAAGAACTTGTCGTAATGAGTTGTTATCTGTAGATATTAATGTTTGGGTGACTTGCTTTACCGCAGAATAAATGGATCGAACTAATGGAATTCTATTCAGGATGTTTTCCCCAAGATTTACCATTTTACGACCAGCAAGGTTAGTGACCACCAAGCCCGTAACAAGGATAACAGCAGTGCTGATTACAATGCCTAGCCCAGGAAGAGGGAAACCAATTAACTGCTCTGGGCGAAGGCTCGGAGGTAGTAGAATTATACTGCGATCTAATAAATCGACCATTAACTTAATGGCAAATATAGTAATGCCCAGCGGAACCCATACAATTAAGCCCGCAATAATATATTTACGGATATGAATAAAGGGTTTGCTGAGAAGGGAAGACATCTGGTTCTAGTTAGTGACAACCACAGCCAGTTTTACACGCTGCTTTTGTGTCTTTTTTTGTTGATTTCTTTTCACTGGCAGGTTTGTCTTTTTTTGTTAGATTCTTTTTGTTGCCGTCTTTAAAATCGGTTTCATACCAGCCACTTCCGCTAAGTCGAAATGAAGGAGCAGAGACTTGTTTTTGTAAAGTCGCATTGTTGCACTCAGGACAATCGGTGAGGGGTGCATCACTGATTTTCTGGATCACCTCTTCAATATGGTCGCAAGATGTGCATTGATAATCATATATGGGCATTGCTCTATTCCATTTTGTACAAGAAAATTAGTAGTGCTTAATATAGGTTTTTTTTTCAATATTGCAATACCCAGTTATTAAAAAAAATGGCACTGATTCCCTCTGGCATCTGCTAGGATTGCAATCATGAAAAATGTACTTGTGACAGGTTGTTCCAGCGGCATTGGTTATTGTGTTGCCAAAGGGCTTAAGGAAAGTGGTTATAAAGTCTTTGCTACCGCACGCAAAGAAGAAGATATTCAGCGTTTAGAGTCTGAAGGTTTGACGGTCATAGCGCTAGATTACGCTGATCCAGAAAGCGTTGAGCACTGTGCCAATGAGCTAATTCTTAGAACCAATCATGAAATTTATGCGGTTTTTCACAATGGGGCTTATGGCCAACCAGGTGCGGTTGAAGATTTAAGCAGGGCGGTGCTTGAAGAGCAGTTTGCCAGCAACGTGTTTGGCTGGATTCAGCTAACCAATCGTTTAATACCTTTTATGCGACAGGTTAATGAAGGGCGAATTATTTTTAATAGCTCTTTATTAGGCTTGGTTTCACTGCCCTATCGTGGCGCTTATAATGCCAGCAAATATGCCATAGAAGGTTTTGCAGACACGCTTAGACTTGAGCTGGCAAGTACGGATATTAAAGTCTCACTGATTGAGCCGGGGCCGATAGAAAGTAAATTCCGGGAAAATAGCTTGATTAAGCTCAAAGAAAACATTCAAATCGAAAGTAGTTTTCATCGCGATAAGTATCGAGCGGTACTAAAACGTTTGGAGATTATTGGCCCAGCGGTTCCTTTCACCTTGCCACCTGAAGCGGTATTAAAAAAAGTGGAACATGCTTTATCAAGCAACAAACCTAAAGCACATTATTATGTAACATTTCCAACTTATTTATTTGGCTATCTGAAACGGATATTACCCGCAAGATGGCTGGATAAAGTCATGCTGAAAGTGGCCGGAAACGAATAAATTAATATCCACAAGGGTAAAATATGATTGAATATTTATTCTTCAATAAAGCAATAAGCTTGAAATTTCTGGAAATTCTAAAGCAGAAGAAGGTTGAATGGGAAGAAGTTATAGAAGCTGTCCAGAAAGCAATTAGTATTAAAGTCTCTGAAGATATTGGCGATGACCTTTGGGATGAGCTTGATGATATTTTTGATGTGCTTACCGTTGAAGATCAAATGATGTTGGAAGCTAACGTCGATGACGATGATCTAGTCAGTACGGCGGGTATTTATTTACAACTGGCGGGTGGTAAACAAACGGTTGCACAAATCAATCCTAATACCATGAATAAAATGCTGGAGGTGATCACCATGGAAGAATTCAATGACTTTATTGAGGTCATTGTAAGCAGTGTTGAAGAACCTGATGATTCACCCATATGTAAACCTCCTGTTTCATAGTTGCGTTAAGTCACTTTTTCTGGAGGTGAGCCTTCAAGCTCGCAATATGGTGTCTATAATCAGCACCTTAAGCGAAGCTAAAGCATCGCCTCCGAGAAATCTGGACTTGATCAGAGCTTCTTTAACCTAAAAAACGCAGTTGAAACTACTGCGA
>CAZDMX010000158.1:0-5767 GCA_964506085.1 uncultured Thiothrix sp.
CCGCTTCTCGACGCTTATTTCTGCGCGTTGTTGCTGTCGGAGGATGCGCATTATAGAGCTTTAAAATATTCGGTCAACTACTTTTATAGTATTTTTTTCCAATTAAATCCATTTTTTTGACAGGCTATTGATATTTCAACATCTTGCAGGTTATTTCTATTAGCGTTTACCGTTGATAATACGCTCATCACTTCATCGATATGATTATTCTTTTCACTCAGATGCATACCGATTAAAAATTGTAAATTTTCTGTCTCAATCTTATCTAGTATATGCTTGGATTGTTGGTTATCAAGATGTCCGTAATTCCCTGACACTCGGTTCTTTAGTTTTTGTGGATAAGTGCCTGTTCTTAATTGATGATCATCGTAATTGCATTCCAACAATAGCGCATCTACTCCATCTAAGCTCTCAATAATGCAGGGTGTAATCCTCCCTACATCGGTAAGAATGCCTAATCTACGTTTGTTTTTGCTAAAGACGAACTGACAAGGTTCACGCGCATCATGAGGAACTGGAAAGGGATGGATTCCCATGTCATCAATTTTGAAAGAGGCATGAGGGTCTATGAAATGAGTGGAGCTAAATTTTGTATCTTTACAAGCTTGGTGCGTTCCTGCTGTCAGCCAGACAGGAAGACTATATTTTCGGGATAGCTTTCCGACTCCAGATGAATGGTCACCGTGCTCATGAGTTACTAATATCGCATTGATAGTTTTTCCATCGCAGTCTAATTTTGCCAACCGCTTCTCTGTTTCAGACAGGGCAAAACCGCAATCAAGTAGTACGGTTGTTTCACCTGCCTTAATTAGTGTCCCGTTGCCTTTACTACCACTACCTAATGATGCAAAGCTGAGCATTATATAAACCTAGCGATTGAGTTCAGTTTTTAGCCGCTCTAATATTTTAGTTGCTAGTTTTTTATTGACGGGCTGCCCTTTTTTATCAAAAACTCGAAGCGATGAGCCCCCAGATAGCTTGCTCACGTGAATCAAATACTGGCTCTCATTACTCAAAAACTTTTCTTTTGGTGAAATCAATCGACGAAAAAAACCTTTCCTTTTTTCATCATCTTGCTGCCAAATTGCCGCATACAAGCCTTTAGCCACATCCTGACCTTCTAAAGAGAAACCGAGGTTCGTTATTGCAGAACCTGTCCTCACCCATGTTCTATCAAAACCATCCTGAACCTTTAGTATTGGCTGCCCATCCTTATCTGCTGATAACGTGGCTAAACCTGTCGCTCTTGCTGGAGATTCTCCGTGGGTCGTGGTCGCGCCTTTAACGGCATTGGGATCAACTCCCTGTAAATAGGCTTTAAGCCTGTTTAACATTTCTGCTTCTGCTACTGTTCTACGAGGTCTCATTTCCCATTTGTTTCCAGTATCTGAGACCATCAACTCTGCACCACGATGAGTGATATAAATACGCGTTAGATTAGCAGATACCTTCTCGAATCTTGTGGTGTAACGATCACGAATCCCTGAGTCTGTTGCATTTTTCAGAATACTGCCCAGCGCTCGCTGAATTGAACCTTGGGGTAATTTTCCGCGAGTTTGTATCCAGTCTGTCTCCATAATACCGACAGTAGGTTCATTTCGCTTTAGCTCTGTGCCGATAGCTGTCCAAAACCCTTGCACTTTATTCCACAGCGTATTTGCAGGTGTAGCAACTTCTAACCAACGAACGCTGCCAGTCCCTTTTATATTCACGCTACTGCTTTCGGGTAAGACCTGAACGCTACTACTCGTACCCGCTGCGACTACTGATGCGACATCATTATTGATAGCACTTGCACTCACTGTGCTATTTGCAGCATTTATAGCAAAGGTTGAATCATATTTTGGTTCTGTTAGATCAGGTGGCACTTCTAATGAACTTACACTACCCGCCTTTCTATAATTTACCGTATCTTCATTGTCAAAAACTTTATTGATTTTGGCACATCCGGTTAATAGTACTAACCCAGATATCACAATGACAACCTTCAAAATTAATTTCTTCACTCTATATCAACTCCTGCCTCATGCATCGCATCCATTAGCTGTGCATGATATTCCTCTGAAAATGCGGTCAAGGGTAAACGATTCACGTTCTGACCAAAACCCATTTTATGCATAGCCCATTTAACAGGAATCGGGTTTGCTTCAAGAAACAAGTTCGTATGCAATGCTTCTAAATGCACATTTATTTCTTCGGCCCTTTGCCTATCACCCGCTACAGCCGCTTCACACATAACATGCATGGCCGCTGGCACTACATTTGCGGTCACTGAGATATTGCCTTTACCCCCCATCAATATCAGCTCCATCGCAGTACCATCATCACCACTGTAAATATCAAGCTGGCCTGCACAACTCTCAATCAATCGCTCAGCCCGATCCAAATCACCTGTAGCTTCTTTTATACCGATTATATTGGAAATAGGCGCTAAACGCTCCACTGTTTCGGGAAGCAGGTCAACTGCAGTTCGTCCCGGCACATTGTACAATATCTGTGGTAACGCGACATTTTCGGCAATATGCCTATAATGCTGATACAAGCCTTCTTGTGTTGGTTTATTATAATAAGGAGTGACCAACAAAGCAGCATCAGCACCATCTTGCAGTGCTCTTTCGGTTAGTTCTAACGCTTCCTGAGTACTATTGGATCCTGTTCCCGCTATCACGGGCATATGACCAGCCACCATCTCGACGATACGTTTGACCACATCGGTATGTTCACGATGAGAGAAAGTCGCAGACTCGCCTGTCGTGCCCATTGCTATGATGGCATCCGTACCATTTTCTATATGAAAGGATATTAATTTCTCTAGTGCTACTTGATCCACTTCACCTTGATCTTTCATAGGTGTGACCAAAGCCACCATACTACCGCCGAACATCGCTTCTCCAAATTACTCTTCTAACATTAAGGAATGGATAGTACTGACGCGCTTTGAAAAAAACAAGTAACTATTCACTCAGTTTGATCTATAACTGATTGCCGGACAAAATTGAAAAGCTCGAATAACTCACTATACTCCTAATATAAATCGACAAAGCAAAGCAACTAACAAAGGACTCAAAATGACAACAATAGCTGAAGGTAAAAGTATCCCTAATTTCTCTGCACCTACCACATCTGACACGCTTTTTGAGCTTGCAGACTATAAAGGAAAATCAAATTTAGTTATCTATTTTTACCCTAAAGACAGCACCCCTGGTTGTACTACAGAAGGACAAAACTTCCGTGACCTTCACACAGAATTCCTAAAAAATGACACGGAAATATTTGGCGTGTCAAGAGACAGCATGCGCCGTCACGAGAATTTTAAAGCCAAACAAGCATTCCCTTTTGAACTTATTTCCGATGAAGATGAAACCGTTTGCACTCTTTTTGATGTCATTCAACTGAAAAAACTCTACGGAAAAGAATACATGGGTATAGTGAGAAGCACCTTCTTGATTGATAAAGAAGGCAGGCTACACAGGGAGTGGAGAGGTGTGAAAGTGAAAGGACACGCAGACGAAGTTCTGGAAACTGTTAAATCACTATAAATAAAAGGGCCAATCTATGACTAATAACAAAAGCCGCCTATTTGTGCTTGATACCAACGTATTAATGCACGATCCCACCGCATTATTTCGTTTTCAGGAACACGATATTTTCCTCCCCATGATTGTTCTGGAAGAACTGGATCATGGCAAGAAAGGCTTGTCAGAAGTCGCTCGAAATGTTCGCCAGGTCAGTCGCTTCATCGACGCCATGATCGAACAATATGACAATGGTATTGAAGAAGGCGTACCCATAAAACTGAAGGGCATGATTGACAGCACCAAAGAGGCCAGTGGCCGTCTCTTCTTTCAAACCGAAGCCTTCGAAGGCAATCTACCAAAAAACCTACCTGGAGACACGCCCGACAACAATATTCTTGCCATCGCATTATCATTACAGGAAAAATACCCGCAGCGAAAAGTTACTCTAGTCTCTAAGGATATAAATCTACGTATCAAGGCCAGTGTGGTTAAGCTTCACACAGAAGACTACTTCAATGACCAAGTACTGGATGATGTAGATTTGTTGCCCGTGGGCTTTCATATTATGCCGGACGACTTCTGGGACACACATAGTAAAAACATGGATTCATGGCAGGAAGAAGGAAAAACCTTTTATAGGCTAACCGGACCACTCACTAAAGACTGGACTCCAGGAGAATTTATCATTCTTAAAGGCGAACAACCTTTTCAAGCCATTGTTAGGGATGTTGACGATGATTTTGCTCTCATTGAGACCATCAAAGATTTTGCTGAGGAACATCATGCTGTATGGGGTATCAATGCACTAAACATGGAACAGAACCTTGCTCTCAATTTGCTAACAGACCCAGAGGTTGATTTCGTAACACTACTAGGTGCTGCCGGAACAGGAAAGACCTTACTCGCATTAGCCGCAGGGCTGGCACAAACATTAGAAGGAAAGCGCTATAAAGAAATCATTATGACACGGGCAACCATTCCTGTAGGCGACGATATTGGCTTTCTTCCTGGAACTGAAGAAGAAAAAATGGCGCCGTGGATGGGCGCTTTAATGGATAATCTTGAGGTGTTGACTCAACCCGCAAGTGGCGGCAGTTGGGGACGCAGTGCTACAGACGAATTCCTAATGAATAAAATCAAATTACGTTCATTAAATTTTATGCGGGGCCGAACATTTCTAAGCCGCTTCCTTATTGTTGACGAAGCTCAAAACCTTACCCCAAAACAGATGAAAACCCTGATTACTCGTGCAGGACCAGGCACTAAAGTCGTTTGTCTGGGTAACGTTGCTCAGATAGATACACCTTACCTAACTGAAACATCATCTGGACTCACTTATGTTGTTGATCGGTTTAAAGGCTGGGAGCATGGTGGACATGTTACCTTGAAAACAGGAGAGCGCTCTCGTTTAGCTGGATTTGCTGAAGAAACACTTTGATGTGTTTTTGACGTATCGTGCGAAAAAAGTGTTGGTCACCACATTAAGTCATCAGGAATTTCATATTCAGCATATGGATCATCTTCCCTGTTATTTTCACGCTCCATCTCATTTTTACTAAGCTCTATGACACACTCACTATCACGTTCACTGATTTTTTTTGCCACATCGAAAGGAACCAGTTCATAATTTTCAGCTAACTTAACAATGACCAAACGCCCTGTGCTGATAGCATCACGCAGTGCCTCTGTGACATAAATAATCTTTACTTTACCTGCCTCCACAAAATTATAGGCAATATTCCCTTCTGCCTTTTCAATACGATTAATTTCAATCAATTGCCTTATCTGTGCAGTAATAGCTTTGTGCTCTGCTTCCTGCTTTCTTTTTGCATTCAATAAGCGACTATTTTCTTTTTCTTCAGCTAGTGCTTTTTCTGCCAACAGCAACGCTTCATTCACTAACTCCGTTTTGTTTTTTCGACTTTGTTTCTCAATCTTTCTCTTTTCAGCACTAATTTTTTTAGCTTTTTTTTGATCTACCAGCCCTACGCCTAACAATTGATCCTGCAATGACCCTGCCATTATTTTCTCCTAGAGTTGTTTTATTTTGTAAAGCCTAACGTTACATTTTACCATCATCCTAAAAACGCAGTTGAGCGCGAAAAAGACTCGTAAGATGTTGGTGTGCACAGTGAAACAGAAAAATTCGTAGTCACCTTGTTGGTGATGAGAAGCTTTTCTGTTTTACTAGGCACACCAAGAGCTTGCGTGGTCTTTCGTGATCCAACTGTGTTTTTTAGGATACATAG
>CAZDMX010000159.1:0-5728 GCA_964506085.1 uncultured Thiothrix sp.
CTTTAATCGCACCGATAGCGATGGAAGACGGATTACGCTTTGCGATTCGTGAAGGCGGTCGTACCGTAGGCGCGGGCGTTGTGGCTAAGATTATTGAGTAAACACATGAATGCTTTATTGGCTTGATTCTTAGTGGGTTGCTTCAATAAAGCTTTTTTTAATTCTTTTTAATAAAGAATCGTTCTTTTAAGAGTATAAAATTATGTCAGGTCAGAGAATCAGAATTCGCCTTAAGTCGTTTGATCATCGTTTGATTGATCGTTCAGCAAAAGAAATCATCGAAACAGCTAAAAGAACAGGCGCGCGTGTAAAAGGCCCTATTCCTTTGCCAACGCGTAAAGAACGTTTCACTATTCTTATTTCACCACACGTAAATAAAGATGCTCGTGATCAGTATGAAATTAGAACACACAAGCGTTTAATGGATATTCTTGATCCCACAGAAAGAACAGTAGATGCGCTTATGAAGCTAGATTTAGCGGCTGGCGTAGATGTGCAAATAAAGCTTAACTAGTAGAAAGTTTTCTGCTATATTACGCCGCTCGCTAAGTGGCTCGGATCTTCCGAGCCACTTTTTTCTAAGGCTGATTTTTCGCTCCTGACCTAGGTAGGAAAGAGAGTAGAGAGCAGTCTTAGAGGCGGCAAAACACAAGATTTTGGAGAAGGTAAATGGCAATCGGTCTAGTAGGTCGTAAAGTTGGTATGACACGCCTCTATAATGAGGATGGTTCTGCTACGCCAGTAACTGTATTAGAGATGACTCCTAATAGAATATCTCAGTTAAAAACAGTTGGAAGCGATGGATATACGGCAATTCAAACAACAACAGGTGCTAAAAAAGCATCCCGTGTTAGTAAGGCTCAAGCTGGACATTATGCCAAAGCGGGAGTTGAAGCTGGAACAGTCACTCGTGAATCACGTATTGATGAGATTGGCGACTTTGAGTTAGGTGGTGATATTACCGTTGCTATGTTCGAAGAAGGTCAGATGGTAGACGTAACAGGAACATCACAAGGTAAAGGTTTTGCCGGTGTTATCAAACGTCATCATTTTGCGGGTAAAGACGCGACTCACGGTAACTCTATTAACCATAGAACGCCGGGCTCAATCGGTCAGTGTCAAACTCCAGGTCGTGTATTTAAAGGTAAGAAAATGACAGGTCATATGGGTAACGTACAACGTACCCAGCAAAACTTGACGGTTGTTCGCGTAGATGCTGAAAAAAACCTGCTATTAGTTAAAGGTGCTGTACCTGGTTCTAAAGGCGGGAATGTGGTAGTTAAAGCAGCTGTTAAAGCCTAGAGAAGAGTAGATAGTTATGGAATTACAAGTAGTAAATGGTGATGCTTTAACATTGTCTGAGGAAGTCTTCGCAAAAGATTTCAACGAGACTCTAGTGCATCAAGCTGTTGTTAGCTATATGGCTGGTGGACGTTCTGGTTCAAAAGCACAAAAAACTCGCTCTGATGTGCGTGGTGGTGGAATCAAGCCATGGCGTCAAAAAGGCACTGGTCGTGCGCGTGCAGGAACTATCAGAAGTCCTTTGTGGAGATCGGGTGGTGTGACCTTTGCAGCAAGAAATCGCGATTACTCTAAAAAAATGAATAAGAAAATGTATCGCGGAGCAATGCGATCCATTCTTTCAGAATTGGTGAGAAGTGAACGCTTAATCGCAGTTGATAGTTTCGGTGCTCTTGGTGTAGAAAAAGAGCCAAAAACGAAAGTACTAATCGCCAAGCTAAAAGAGTTGGCTGGTACAACAGATGTATTGTTGCTGACTGACGATGCAGATACAAACTTGGAGCTGTCATCTCGTAATCTTCATAAATGTGAAGTTTCTACGTTAAAAGGCGTGAATCCAGTTAGCTTGGTTGCACACCAAAAAGTTATTGCTACTAAAGCAGCAATAGAAAAAATTCAGGAGTGGTTAGCATGAATGAAGAGCGCATGTATCACGTAATACGTGGCCCACATGTTACTGAGAAAGCTGCATTGCAAGCTGAAAAAAGCAACATGCAGGTTTTCAAAGTAGACATAACTGCTACTAAGTCAGAAATAAAAAAGTCAATTGAAACCCTGTTTAAGGTTGATGTGACAAAGGTCCGCACTATTAAAGTTAAGGGTAAAACCAAAAACTTTGGTCGCCGTAGCGGTAAAAGAAACGATTGGAAAAAAGCTTACGTTACACTTGCTGAAGGGCAAAGTATCGGCGCTGACCAAAACCCTTAATAGGTGGAATGAGAAATGGCTACAGCTAAGATGAAACCAACCTCACCCGGTCGTCGCCACCAGGTTAAGGTTGTTAGAAATTTACATAAAGGAAAGCCACATAAGGCTTTGCTAGAGCCACAACATAAATGTGGTGGTCGTAATAATGCAGGTCGTATCACTACACGTCACGTGGGTGGTGGGCATAAACAGCATTATCGTATTATTGATTTCAAACGTAATCACAAGGACGGTATTCCAGCCATTGTTGAGACGATTGAATATGATCCAAATCGTACAGCAAACATAGCATTACTAAAATATGCTGATGGTGAACGTGCTTATATAATCGCTCCTAAAGGCTTAGAAGTCGGCGCTGCGATTGAAGCGGGTAAAGAAGCACCTATCTCTATAGGTAATGCGCTTCCGATGATTAATATCCCGGTAGGTACAGTGATTCATTGTGTTGAAATGAAGCCAGGTAAGGGTGCGCAGATGGCACGTAGTGCTGGAACATCAGCACAGATTGTGGCTCGTGAGGGTCGCTTTGTTACTTTACGTCTTCGTTCAACTGAAATGCGTAAAGTATTGTCAGAATGTCGCGCTACGATTGGTTCTGTAAGCAATTCTGAGCATTCACTCATTAAATTAGGTAAAGCAGGCGCTAGTCGTCATCGCGGTATCCGCCCAACCGTTCGTGGTGTTGCCATGAATCCGGTAGATCATCCACATGGTGGTGGTGAGGGTAAATCTTCAGGAGGTCGTCATCCAGTATCACCTTGGGGAACTCCGGCGAAAGGCTTTAAAACCCGTAAGAATAAACGTACTGACAATATGATTGTCCGTCGTAGAAATAAAGGTAAGAGGTAATCCATCGTGCCACGTTCACTAAAAAAAGGTCCATTCGTTGATCATCATTTGATGGCTAAAGTTTTAAAAGCAGCGGCAGCAAACGATCGCAAGCCCATTAAAACCTGGTCACGTAGATCAATGATCTTGCCAGATATGGTTGGTTTAACGATAGCAGTACACAATGGTCGTCAACACGTACCTGTGTTAATTAACGAGAACATGGTTGGTCATAAGCTAGGTGAGTTTTCACCTACACGTATGTTCCGTGGTCACTCAGCAGATAAAAAGACATCATAGGGGCTTATTTATCATGGAAACAGCAGCAAGATTAAAATTTGCACGTATTTCCCCACAGAAAGCTCGCTTGATTGCAGATCAGGTTCGTGGTCAGTCTGTTGAGAAAGCGCTAGATGTGCTGAAATTCAGCCAAAAGAAAGCAGCAAAGATTGTAGGTAAAGTACTAGAATCTGCGATTGCTAATGCTGAGCATAACGAAGGTGCAGACATCGATGAGTTGAGTGTTACTCAGATTTATGTTGATGCAGGCCCTTCAATGAAACGTATTCGTCCACGTGCTAAAGGCCGTGCAAACAGAATAATTAAACGAACCAGTCACATCACGCTGATGGTTGGTGATGGCGGAAAGGACTGAGGGATAGATTATGGGACAAAAAGTTCATCCAATTGGAATACGTTTAGGAATCGCTACAGATTGGCGTTCTAAATGGTATGCGGAAGGTAGAGAATATTCACAGTTTCTGTTAAAAGATATTGAAGTACGTGAATTCCTTATGAAGAAGCTAAAAAATGCTTCGGTTGCCGATGTTCGTATTGAACGTCCAGCTAAATCTGCTTTCATCACTATTCACACGGCTCGTCCAGGAATAGTTATTGGTAAGAAAGGTGAAGATATTGAGAAACTTCGCGCAGAAGTTTCTAAGATGCTTGAATTACACCCTAATAACGTAAAAGTTAATATTGAAGAAATTCGCAAGCCTGAAACAAATGCTTTGTTAATCGCAGAGAGCATTTCACAGCAACTAGAGCGTCGGATTATGTTCCGTCGCGCAATGAAGCGCGCTGTAGCTAATGCAATGCGTTTAGGCGTTAAAGGTATCAAAGTGCGCGTTGCTGGTCGTTTAAATGGTGCTGAGATTGCGCGTGCTGAATGGTACAGAGAAGGTCAAGTTCCATTGCATACGTTACGTGCTGACATTGATTATGCAGCAGCAACAGCTGCAACTACATACGGTAATATTGGTATTAAAGTATGGGTTTATCATGGTGAGGTTTTTGATCTTGAAGAGAAAAGAGCCAAGTTAAAGAAAGCAGCAGGCGGTCGTAGAAATAACAACAGTCGCAGAGACAATAAAAGGTAGTCGAGATGTTACAACCTAAGAAAACTAAATTCCGTAAGCAACATAAAGGAAGAAATCGTGGTCTAGCTACGGTTGCTAACAAAGTGAGCTTCGGAGAATATGGACTTAAGTCTGTCGATAGAGGTCAGTTGACTTCTCGTCAAATTGAAGCGGCACGTCGTGCGATGACTCGTCACATCAAACGTGGTGGTAAGATCTGGATTCGTGTATTTCCTGATAAGCCCATTACTACTAAGCCTCTTGAAGTACGAATGGGTAAAGGCAAGGGTAATGTTGAATATTGGGTTGCGCCTATTCAGCCAGGAAGAATGTTGTTTGAAATGGAAGGTGTTGATGAAGAGTTAGCTCGTGAAGCTTTCGATCTCGCAGCAGCAAAGCTTCCCATCAAGACTACGTTTATCAAACGGACGGTGATGTAATGAAAGCCAGTGAACTTCGTAGCAAGAATGCTGAAGAGCTCCAAAGTGAGTTAATTGAAAATTTAAAAGAGCAGTTCGGTTTGCGTATGCAACGTTCAGCTGGTCAGTTAGAAAAGCCATCTGACATGAAGCGCGTGCGTCGTAACATTGCTCGCATTAAGACATTAATGGCAGAATCAAAAACCGCAGGTAGCGAAGCATGAGTGAAGCAGAAGTAAAAGTACGAAGCCTTACTGGTGTCGTCACAAGCGATAAAATGGATAAGACCATTGTTGTAAAGATTGAGCGTAAAGTTAAGCATGCGTTATACGGAAAGTATATTCGTCGCTCAACTAAATTCCACGTCCATGACGAAAACAACGATGCGAAAGAAGGTGATACTGTTACATTTAAAGAGTGTCGTCCTTATTCAAAAAGCAAACATTGGAAACTGTTGAAAGTAGTATAACTAGACTTAAACTAAATATTTTCAACAGCCAGAGTAATAGCACAGGAATATAAACATGATTCAGATGCAATCAGTTTTAAAAGTAGCGGATAACAGTGGAGCCAAGCGCGTACAGTGTATTAAAGTACTCGGTGGATCACACAGACGCTATGCAGGTATCGGCGACATCATTAAGGTGAGCATTAAAGAAAGTATCCCTCGTGGAAAAATCAAGAAAGGTGATGTTCATTTTGCTGTAGTTGTCCGTACAGCTAAGGGTGTTCGTCGTAACGATGGTTCAATCATTCGTTTTGATGATAATGCCGCTGTGATATTGAATAGTAAATATGAGCCAGTAGGAACGCGTATTTTTGGGCCAGTAACCCGAGAATTACGTGGTGATCGCTTTATGAAGATCATCTCTTTGGCACCAGAAGTTATTT
>CAZDMX010000160.1:0-5710 GCA_964506085.1 uncultured Thiothrix sp.
TTCAGCACTCTAGTCATTCTCGCTACGTTTCAACTGAGTTTTTTAGGTTAAACCTTCATCCCTTAGAATATGGTGGCTATGCCGAGATTCGAACTTGGGACCCCATCATTATGAGTGATGTGCTCTAACCAGCTGAGCTACATAGCCGTTGAGGGGGGTAATTATAAGCGTGTGAAACTACCTGTCAATAGCTTTATCCGCTTCGTCGGTGTTGTCTTCTTTCTTATTGGCTTCTTGGGTTGCCGAATCCTGCGAATCAGGCGGAGTCATTGCTTCTGATGGGCCTTTTATTTCTGTAGTAGTGGTGTTTTTAGTTTCAGAGTTGTCTGATTCTGCTCTATTAGTTTTTATACTATCTGTTTGGATGCTTTTAGTTTCTATCTCAGGCTGATCAGTAAAGCCAGCCATCTCTTCTAAGGGCTGACTTGCTCTAAACCCGAAAAACACGATAGCAGCAATTAATAGGGCGAAAATAACGATACGTAAAAAACGGGCCATCTCAAATCCAATGAAAATAATGAAGGAGTTTTGATTAAGGAACGTGCATGAAATAACTTCGACACTCTAATTTGCTTTATTGTCCCAGATGGGGGAATCTCAAATCGTTGCGTAGAGTGACTATGCGCCTTTTGAGATCCCCCCATCTGAAACAATAATTCTGCGTTATAGTTGTCGAAGTTATTCCATGCACGTTCCTTAGTTGAGGGTGATTTCTTCTTAAGAAACCACTCATGTTGTTCAACATTTATTAAGAACTATATCATATGTTGATTAATTCTTCAGGGCGATCAACCGAGATTATAGGTTTAATGTTACCATCTCATGTTCTTATTTATAAGGTCTATTACCCAACCAAATTCGGTATTTATCAAGTTCAGCGTTTCTTCTTTATTCTGCTCGTTGATGAGTTCATCATCTATATTTTGTAAGCATTGTTGTAAAGCCGAACTGGCGTAAAAATTGGCTGTTCCTCTGAGTTGATGAGCGCATAAACTGGCTTGCTTCCAATTGTTATTGATAAGGTGTTGTTGAAGTTTGTTGCTTGATGCTGTCAGAGAACTTACGGCGGTTTTGAAGAAACTCATGCTGGTTTGTTTATTTTTCAGCATGTTCCTTACATTCAAAATATTTTGAGTAATTTCTAATTGTGAATGGTTGTTCCTTAATGAGTCAGCAGAAGAGTCTTGCTGGCTGAGTTCGTTAGTGTTCTCATTCATTTTTGAAGGTAGCCACTGCTGTAACATATTTTGCAGTTCAATCGGATCAATGGGCTTGGTCAAAAAATCGTTCATTCCCGAAGCCAGAGCTTTTTGTTTTTCGTTGCTGCTCGAATGTGCTGTTAGGCAGATAACAGGTAAGTGCTTCCATTTATGGGTAGCACGAATAATATTAATAGTCTCGTAGCCGTCGACAAGCGGCAGTTGTAAATCTAACAGTACAAGATCAGGTAAGTTTTTATCTAAAATTTCAAAAGCTTGTTGAGCGGTGTCCGCTATTGCTACTTGTATGCCAAGGTGTTTTAGCAGTTCTTTTGCAACTAATTGATTTAGTTCATCATCCTCTACAAGAAGGATGGTATGTCCGGTGAATGTTGGAGCTATGTGTGGATCCAGTGCAATCAGTGACGGTTGTTGTTGTTCAATATTATCTACTTCGTGATCTTCCTTAATATCTCCCTTTATATTTTCTTGGTACGATTCAAACCAGATTGAAAAATAGAATGTCGAGCCTTTATTCGGTTCACTTTCAAATTCAATTTCACTACCCATTAGGTTGGCCAGTTGTTGGCTTATGCTAAGTCCGAGACCTGTACCACCATATTGACGACTGTAACTGGTATTGACCTGTGAAAATGATTTAAAAAGTTTGTCATGATCTTGATAGTAGATTCCTATACCTGTATCTCGAATAGAAAAATGAATTAAGACTTTTTTATCAGTCAGCTCGATCTGCGTGATGGTCAGCTCAACTTCGCCTTTTTCAGTAAATTTAACAGCGTTCTCGGCAAGGTTTCTTAAAATTTGCACTAACTTAAAAGAGTCACCAAGAAGGTGAGTCGTAGTGTCTTTTGTAATATGGCTAGTAAATTTCAAGCCCTTTTTATTAGCATCGAGTTCTACCAAAGTCGTCACCGTATTGAGTACCGTGTCGAGGTGAAAAGGAGATATCTCTAGGTCGAATTTTTTTTGCTCTATTTTTGAATAATCCAGAATGTTTTCGATACTGCCAAGCAATGAATTAGAAGCCACTAAAGACTTATCAACAAAACCCAGTTGTTGTGTGGTAAGAGTGGTTTGCTTAAGCAGATAATTGAGCCCTACAATGGCGTTCATAGGGGTGCGAACTTCATGACTTATATTGGCTAAAAATTTACTTTTAGCAAGGTTGGCTGTTTCTGCCGTTTCCTTGGCTTTTCTAAAACGCTTGTCAATTTTAGTGAAATTAATGGAGGTAACGATCATGGAAATATTATGAATTTGCGTTAACCCCGCCATGATGTAGAACACATTCCCTCCTTCATAAATAAAACGTAGCGACAGACTAAGCAGGATGGGTTGAGAAAAGCACAGGAATGCAAAAATACTAGAAGCTGATGCTGCAGGTGAGCCAGCAGTCATTCCCATTAATACAAATACCAGAAACATTTGCCTGACAATATCGTCTTGAGGAAATAGCAACCATGCCGATGAAGCCCAAACGAGACCAGACAAAGTTATTCCAATGTATAGAAAAATTTTCCGGTATTTTGTGTTTTTTAATACATCCTGTGGATAGAGGTTAATGCGTGAGAGCCATATCCTTACGAGAACGCTGATTATGTTGAGAACAAACCAGCCATAAAGAATGATGTGGTTAATATTGTTGTGTAAAACGACCAGGAGTATGGCGCCTGAAAAGATAGAAGCAATATAGGCTATATGAATGTTTTTGAATACGAATCGGTGGTTTTTTTCCATCTCCGTGCTATTTGTTAGTATGGAAAAGATAGCCCTTTCCCCAAACAGTGCGAATATATTGTGGTGATGACGGATCCTCTTCTATTTTCCCTCGCAGACGGTTTATATGTACGTCGATACTACGATCAAGGGGGTGATGATCGTCGCCACGGAGTGCTTGCGAAAGATCATCGCGGGTGACAATTTGTTCGGTTTTTTTACAAAGATGAGTTAATAATACTAACTCTGTGCTCGTCAGCTTTATTATTTGTTGATTAGACGTTAAACATTGAGCATTAAAATCGAAATAGAATTTCCCGAATGAAATAGAGTCAGTTTCTTTCGAAGGCGAATGTAAGTGTAGAAGATTATTGATCCTTGCCAGCAATTCTCTTGGGTTAAAGGGTTTGACAAGATAATCGTGTGCTCCAGATTCCAAGCCTTGAATTCGATCAATATCCTGGTTTTTTACAGAAAGCATGAGGATTTTAATAGAGTGATGGTGTTGATGCAGCCAGTCCAGCCAGTAGAAGCCATCTTTTCCGGGTAACAGGACATCGAGAATAATTAAGTCGATGGTTTTTTCTTGAAGATATTCGTCTAACTTTTCACCCTCTTCACAGGAATGGGTTTGATAGCCTTGTTGTGAAAGGTAATCTTCCAAAAAAGATTGCAAAACAGGATCATCATCGACAATTAATATACGATGTGATTGTTTTATAGGCATTGTCACGTGTGATTTGGCGCTATTATTAATGATTATTGAGGTTCTTGTTGGGTTATCAATTGCCTATCTTAACTGTAATTAAGGGTAAATCTCAAATATGTAACCAATTGGGGTATTGGTACGTAGCTACGATTTGGAAAAAAGTCCTCGTAAAATAAACGGGTTAGTACTAGGAGGGTAATATCTGTAAACAGAAACCCGATTACTTACGAGGACAAAAAACCCCATGGAGCGAGATCAATGGGGAGTTAACCACTGCTTGGTTAATGCTATATTAATATTTTATTAAGGTTGAGTGGGGTAATTAATTGTTAAGAATTGTTACAATCTTAGCAATAATAGATGTCGTTCAATACGGCCAGATATCTGGGTAATCAAACGGAAGGTTTGATATGCTATCGCGTCCATTCAACGGGTATTTACCTATTACGAGATAGCATTTTGAAGAAAAAAACACTCTGTGCGCAAGTACTCAGTTCACCTACTCATTTTCTAGCATTTGGCTTTGGCTCTGGACTCGCTCCGATAGCACCAGGGACTTTCGGTACCTTAGTTGCCATCCCCTTGTTCCTAATAATTCAGCCACTCGCATTGCATTGGTATTTGCTCATCGTATTAGCCATAAGTTTATTTGGAATCTGGCTGTGTGGAAAATCGGCTAAACAGCTGGGGCTGCATGATCCTGCAGGGATTGTCTGGGATGAAATCGCGGGCTATTTAGTCACCATGATCGCTGCGCCACAAGGTTGGAAGTGGATTGTCATCGGTTTTATTTTGTTCCGTATTTTTGATATCTGGAAGCCGTGGCCCATTAATATTGTTGATAAAAAACTCGAAGGTGGTTTGGGGATTATGCTTGATGATATTATTGCGGGTATCTACGCTTTGATAGGCTTACAGCTTATTGCGTACTTCTGGAACTAATAGAGTATAAATATATGTCAGGAAGCAGTTACGGTAAGTTATTCACAGTCACCTCTTTTGGTGAAAGCCATGGCCCTGCAATCGGTTGTGTTGTTGATGGTTGTCCTCCAGGAATGGAGTTAACCGCAGCAGATATTCAAGGCGATCTGGATTTGCGTAAACCCGGTACTAGCCGCCATACCACGCAACGCCGTGAGCCAGATGAGGTGGAGATTCTATCGGGTGTGTTTGAAGGCAAAACCACGGGCACACCTATCGGGCTATTGATCAGGAATGTGGATCAGCGCTCAAAAGACTACTCCGATATTATGGATCGTTTTCGTCCGGGTCATGCCGATTATACTTACTATAAAAAATACGGCTTTCGTGATTATAAGGGAGGCGGTCGATCATCAGCGCGCGAAACAGCGGTACGTGTTGCCGCTGGAGCTATCGCCAAGAAATATCTGCAAGAGAAGTATCAGATAGAAATCAAAGGATACTTATCTCAGTTAGGGCCGATCAAGGCTGATTTGATTGACTGGAGTGAGGTTAGAAAGAATCCTTTCTTCTGTCCGGAAAAAGAAAAAGTAGCAGAAATGGAAGTTTATATGGATGCTCTGAGAAAGTCAGGGGATTCGGTCGGTGCAAAAATAACGGTTATTGCTACCGGCATGATGCCTGGGTTGGGCGAGCCTGTATTTGATCGTTTGGATGCAGATATAGCTCATTCAATGATGAGTATCAACGCAGCCAAAGGTGTAGAGATCGGTGCAGGTTTTGATTGTATTGAGCAAAAAGGTACTGAGCATCGTGACGAAATAACTCCCGAGGGTTTTCAAAGTAATTACTCTGGAGGTGTGCTGGGTGGTATTTCATCTGGACAAGATTTAATCGTTCATACGGCTTTTAAGCCAACTTCAAGTTTGAGGATTCCAGGTAACACAATTAATTTGGATGGTGAGCCTACTGAAGTTATAACCAAGGGTCGTCATGATCCTTGTGTCGGTATACGAGCAACGCCAATTTGTGAAGCTATGCTGGCCATAACGGTATTAGATCACGTGCTCAGGCATCGTGCGCAGAATATGGATGTGACTACAGAGCTTCCCGATATACATTAGGGCGATACAACAGCCCTGAA
>CAZDMX010000161.1:0-5689 GCA_964506085.1 uncultured Thiothrix sp.
CCTTTACCTTCAGCACTCTAGTCATTCTCGCTACGTTCCAACTGCGTTTTTTAGGTTTAAGTAGTGACAATAACCCGAACCGCATCCAGTCGTAGATGCGCTGCATCAAGTGCACAATTAATGGCACTCAGTTGTTCTCTAAAGAAATTAATTTCCTCTTCACGGATGTTAGGATTCACGCTCTGTAAAGCGATAAGGCGGTTAATTTCATTTTCCAACACCTGTTTACTTTGCTGATGAGCTAGCGTAAGAACCACAGGTGTTTCTTGCATGGCCAGAGTTTCACAACGCTTAATAAGATCACTAATATCATCTCGTTTCAGTTTTACAATCTGTGCGGCGGTCTTTTTATCAACCTGTGTGCGGCAACTTCGAATAGAGGCTTCGTCTAGTAAGTCACTAGAGTCTTCACCACTCTCGTCAACAACCAGTCGCAACGTGGTAGGTGGTAAATAACGATGGCTTTGTAAGGCCTGATTAGCACTGGCATCAAGTACATACAATGCTTCGACCAGAATACTACCAGCTTGAAAATCCTCATGCTCAATAGCTGTGAAACTGGTATTGCCCATTTCGCTGGTTACCACCAGATCCAGTGATTCTCGCACGAGAGGGTGATCCCAACTTAGAAAGTGTAAATCTTCATTGGATAAAGCTGTATCTCTGTCATAAGTAATACTCATGCCATCATCAGGCAGACCGGGGAAGGCTGTTAGCATATGATCTCCAGGTCGTATGATCAGCGTATTTTCACGGTCATCCTCGCTGTTAATGCCATAACAGTCATAAATAGCGTCCATATATTCAGCTAGTTTTGAATCACGGTCTTGCTGTTGTGCCTGTTGGTAGATGGCGGCTGCCAGATGGGGACGACAAGAATTATATTCGAGTAAACGGTTCCGGCCTTTTTGTAGAGCTGCATTGTGTTGCTTTAGCAGCTGTTGTGTTGATTCAATTAACGCTGGCAAATTATTTGATGTGCTATCAGGTGCTTCAAGTGCTGAGAGTAGTTTGCTTTTTTGTTGTTTAAATAAAATATGAGCAGCAGGACAAGTATGTTCAAAGGCTTGTAAACCTTCGTGTATCCATTGGAAAAGCACAGCCTGTGCGGTGTTTTTCAGATAAGGAATATGGATTTTTATAGTTTCTGTTTGACCAATACGATCAAGTCTGCCAATACGCTGTTCCAGTAGATCAGGGTTTAACGGCAGGTCGAATAACACCATCTGATGGGCAAACTGGAAGTTACGCCCTTCACTGCCAATTTCGGAACAGATTAAAACCGGAGTACCCTCTTGTTTGTTAGCAAAAAAAGCAGCGGCGCGATCTCGTTCTATCAAGCTCATGTTTTCGTGGAAAACGCCCGCATGAATGGCTTCTTTGATGCGTAATACATCAGCTATATCTAATGCTGTTTGTGCATTGGCAGCAATAACCAGAGTTTTTTTATTGCCCTGGTTCTTAATAAAATCAACCAGCCAAAGTAACCTTGGATCGTAAGCGACCCAGCTTGTGCCAACAGAAAGTTCAGGGTATAGCTTAGTGCTAAGTTCACTATCAAGCGCATATTCCTCAGGTAGTTCCAGCGCATGGGGTATAGCTAGCCTTCCGGGAAAGCCCTTTACCGCTGATCGTGTATTACGAAACAACACACGCCCTGTACCATGTCGATCCAGTAAATGTTCGATTAATGCATTTCTTGCAGTTTCTTTTTCTGTTTCGTTTGCTTCGGTATTTTGTAAGTGTTTTATGTTTTCTTGATTATCCCCTTCGCCGATAAAACTATGCAGTGTATCTAAGGATTTTTTATCTAATACTTGCTGATCAATCAATTGCTCAACGGTATGTGCAATAGGTTCATAATTTTTTTCTTCTTCAATAAAACTGGCAAAGTCAGGAAAACGATCGGGATCCAGCAAACGTAATCTGGCAAAATGACTTTCTTTACCCAGTTGCTCTGGCGTGGCGGTCAAGAGGAGAACACCTTTAGTTTGTGCGGCAAGTTGTTCGATCACCCGATATTCCACACTTGGTTTCTGTTCAGACCAGACTAAATGATGGGCTTCATCCACTACCAATAAATCCCATTCACTCGCCAGACATTGCTGGAAGTGATCTGTTGAGCGGGTCAGAAATTCTTGAGAGCAAAGAATGAGCTGCTCTGACTGGAAAGGGTTCTCAGCTTCACCACTCACCATAATATCCGCACAGCGCTCTTCATCCAGAATATGAAACATCAGGTTAAAACGACGTAACATTTCCACCAGCCACTGATGCAGCAAACTTTCAGGAACAACGATCAGTATCCGTTGGGCGCGCTCTGTTATCAGTTGTTGATGCAAGATCATACCTGCTTCAATAGTTTTACCAAGCCCCACCTCGTCTGCGAGCAAAACTCGTGGGGCGTAACGGCTAGCGACTTCATGGGCAATATACAATTGATGAGGAATCAGACTGGTTCTTCCCCCTGTTAAGCCGCGTAAATCTGAGTGGGCAAGGTCATTAAGGTGGTGCAGGGTTTGGGCGCGTAGCTCAAACCATTTTTCATCATCAATTTGGTCATTGAACAATCGTTCGGCAGGCTGGTTTAACTGGATAAAATTATTCAGGAGTGTTTCTTCCAATTCAACGGTCTTGCCCGTTTCATCTTTGCCGATATAGCTGAATAGATGATCCTTTTCAGTGACAGAGGTAACCAGAATAGCCAGATCATCATGGCTAATAATGGTATCGCCAATCGCAAACTTTACTCGCGAAAGTGGAGCAGATTGCAGGGAGTAAATATTCGTCTCACCGGTAGCAAGAAAAAGCAGGGTGACTGAGCGTGCATCAGAAGATAAGACAGTACCAAGACCCTTGTCTAACTGTGCGTTGTTGATCCAGCGTTGTCCGGGTGCGAATATTTGCATAGGTTTTATTGAGAATTTATAATAGGGATGAGACGCTAATCGTGATTTGATTAGGCTCTTGCTATGTTCTTGTTTTGCCGTTAGCCGCGTACCATAGCATATATTTTAGCTAGTCGGAGTTCCGTATCCACCCACAGGATCGGATATGATTTCTTTTAGGATTCAGCGTACAATACCCCACATTCCGTCATCAAACTTGAATACATTTTTGATGCAACGGAGACACTTACAACCCCAAAGGATGAGATTCATGGCAAGCATTAATAAAGTCATTTTAGTTGGCAATCTAGGTAACGACCCAGAAGTAAAATATATGCCAAGTGGCGGTGCTGTTACTAACATCAGTATTGCTACGACAGAAAACTGGAAAGACAAAAATACTGGAGAAAAGCAAGAGCGTACTGAATGGCATCGTGTCGTATTTTTCAATCGCCTCGCAGAAATTGTAGGTGAATACCTACGTAAAGGTTCACAAGTTTATATCGAAGGCTCTTTAAGAACCAGAAAATGGCAAGACCAGAATGGCCAAGACCGTTATAGCACCGAAATTGTAGCCAGAGAAATGCAAATGTTAGGTGGTCGTGCAGGAGCAAGCGATGGCGGTTATAGTTCAGCACCTTCGCAAGCGGCAGCACCTAGCCCACAAAGTCAAGGTGGTGGCGGCAGCGGAGGCAATCCAAATGCACCCCAGAATGCACCCCAGAATGCTCCTCAGCAGCAACCTCCCGGTAACTTTGATGATTTTGAAGATGATATTCCGTTTTAAACCTAAAAAATTCAGTTGAAACGTAGCGAGAATGACTAGAATGTTGAAGATAAAGGAATTTCTGGAAAATTTTGGCTTTATTCGTAGTCACTCTACGGGTGAAGTCAGAATTTTCCAGAAAACCTTTAGATTCAGTGCTATAGATATTCGCAGTAGTTTTAACTGAGTTTTTTAGGTTAAAAGACACCGAAGAAAGTAAATAAAAAAACCAGCTTTATGCTGGTTTTTTTATTTACTTTTTATCGTCTAAGGTGCTGAGAATAAACTACGAATTTGCGAGTCTGAAGTGGGTCTCCTCCAGAAAATGTGACTTAATCAGTTGCCTTAACGATCAAACCATAATTCTTCTACTTCCTTAACCATTCGATCGGCTGCTGATTCTTTTTGCGAGGGAGCAGGTTGTGTTTGCTTCGGTGCTTGTTGGGCTTTTGCTTTTTGCTGTTGCAACTGTTCCCAACGTCTTCGCTCAGCCTGTTGTCGGGCTTTTTCATCTTGCTTCGCCTTCCATGCTCTTCTTACAGCTTCAGCTCTTTGTTGATCTTCCCACTGTCGACGTTCTAGGTCTGCTTGTTTTTGACGAGCCAAGTCTGCTATTTCAGCTTTCTGTTGTTTAAGCCTCTCAAGTTTAGCTGCGGCTGCCCTTGCTTGTTTCTCACGTTGAGCCTTTTCAGCTGCTCTAATTAGGCGTTCTCTTTTCGTGATCTCTTTTTCTTTTGCTGCATTTCTTGCATCACGTATGCGTTGTTGACGAGTTGCTTCTTTAATATCGACTTTCTTTTGTTCATCTTTTTGTTGTTGTAATTGAGCTCCTTGTTCTTTTGACTCTGCTTGTTGGTGCGCTTTTTTTTCCATCTGAGTTTGTTTTTGTGCTTCTGCTTGTTGACGTAGTTCTTCTTCCCTCTGAGCCTGTTGTTGTGCTAATTCACGTTCTCTTGTCCTGAAAGCTTCAGTGTCAAGAGTTTCAGTAGCATTTTCCATGTTCGAGTCAGCTTGAATCGAACCTTGCTCAACGATATCATTTTGTTCCACATCCTGAGTCGTCTTCATTTGGGAATCCCACACTACGAAGCCTAATGCGATTAATGGAACCAAACTGGCTAGCGCCCAAGGCAACCAGCTTTTTGAGGGTTTATGAGTTTGTGAGGGAGGAGGAGAGATGAGAGTGACTGGCTGATTTTTTTCTTGTGGAATTGCTTTTCTCTCATCATGGATGGGTGCTTCTTTCTCATCGTTGGCAGAGGGTTTAATTTCTCTCACGCGAGTGAGCAAAACGGGTTTGTCTGCCTCGTCTATATCTGAGTATTTTTCTAAATCTCCTGCTTTGCTCACGGGTAAAATTAAACTACGGTCGGAACCTCCGAGATTATTTCCACCTTCCAGCTGGATAGCGTTGCAGCCAAACTTATAGGCATCTTCAATCCCTCTACCCGCACCGATTGCATCATAAAACCCGATAGTAAACTGGATAGCGGAATCATCCCGTATTCGGGTGCTCATACCCACAACGTAAGGTATTTGTTGAACAATTTCTATAGCTTGATCGCGGGAATAACAAGCATTCAAAATGACACATCTAACCGTATCGGAAAATAATGAAAACAAGTTTGCTAAGGCATAACCCGTCACCAGATTGTAGCGCCCGGAATCGCTCTCAAGAAAAATACCATCGGTGGATGAATGACCACTGAAATGTACAATATGAGGATTGAAACTAAAGATTAATCGACGAAGATCTTTGGCACGAGTAGCTCCCCCCTGTTTGATATCAAATAAGTCCCGGTTTGTACTTAGATTTAACCCTTCTCTGATTTCACGGAATTCTTCGTTCAAACGTAACTGATTAGTGTCTTTAGGGTTGGCTGACAATAAAAGAACTCTTGTTACCTTATCATCCATTTTGAATACCTGTAAAAAACTGTTATTAAGTATAGTGCTAATTCAAAAAAACACAGTGTCGATCTAATGCCCTTTTACCCTGCTATCGGGTGCATTTAAAAGTAATGTAATGTGAACA
>CAZDMX010000162.1:0-873 GCA_964506085.1 uncultured Thiothrix sp.
AGAAACGAACCCCAACAAATGATGCAGCACTAATGTTGGGGTTCGTTCCTCACCCACAACCTACAGACTTTAATGGAGATTTGTAAGTATGGCTGAGACAGCCATGTAACCAGGTAAGTATATAACTTTTGATATTAATATTTAGCCATAAAAAGCCTAAAACAACTCAAATCCAGTTCTTGTGTCCAAGTCGAGGGTGCTGATGTATAAGATGTAGATAGCCGTCTAAGTGTTTATTTCAAAGTCTCCAAAACCGTAAAGCTTTGTTCTTTACTGTTCCCGCTTTCATCAACAATCGTTAGTAAGTGTTTACCTGCTTTAATCCATACTGCTTGCTGGTGAAAGGTTTGTGTGGAACCAAGATATTGATGGTCAATATGCCAAAAAAGGCGACTTTCTGGATGACGGTGAATCGCACGAAATACTACTTTGCTCGGCTTTCCATCAAGCTTCGTGGGTATATAGATTTGTGTCCGTGACTTAGGGTAAATCAGTGATATGGGATTATTTGATGAAGTCGATGTTTGCACTTGAGTATTAGCAATACAATCGCTCCGAAAGGGTGGCACTTTCGAGTAGCCAATATTGTGCTGGTGATAATAATAAGCCTGATCGGGTGGCAGAATGAACCATGATACGTGGTGCATATTATTAACCCGTTCGCATTGATCATGGACTTGCCAATGTTCGCTGGCATCCAGATGAATGCGTTGATGATAGGGGCTTACTTTCTCGAAAAAGCTATTTAATGGAATGTCGTAAGGAATACTGGCACAACCATTAACAGCAAGATATCCATCATCCTTGCAGATGGCCATTGTTTTCATTTGCCAATGGGGTTGGGTAAACCAGCTTTTGTTTTGTTTGAGTTGG
>CAZDMX010000162.1:883-5683 GCA_964506085.1 uncultured Thiothrix sp.
AGCTTGAATGTGCAATACGATCGAATATATCAAACAAAAGGGGTGCGGCAATTTTAACACCGGTTAGTCCAGCAACACCTCTACCATCGGCATTGCCAACCCAGACTCCTACGGTATATTTGGGCGTGACACCTATTGCCCAGGCATCTCTTTGTCCAAAACTGGTGCCTGTCTTCCAGGCGATTTTTTGACTGCTTGAGAATTTTCGCCAGTAGCCATCTGTGCCAGGGCGCGCAACTTCAAGCAAGGCTTGCAGTGTCATCCATGCGCTAGCGGTACTCAGGTTTACTCTGTTTGCTGCTTGAGCGGGTTGATTGTCATTAACAGTTGGTTTTAGCCAATAACTCATAGTATCTGTATTGCTTTGTTGCGCTAACTTTGCAAGATTGGCATAGAGACTGGTTATTTCCCATAAAGTGCCTTCAGCACCTCCCAGAATAAGTGTTAGACCGTAGTTTTTTGCATTCCGGTGTAGCGTCGTCATGCCCATTTTTTTGAGGTCAGATTGAAACCGGGCTACGCCATATTGACTCAACATATTAGCCGCCGGAATATTAAGTGATCTGGCGAGCGCTTGTTTCGCTCTAACAGCTCCCCGATAACTACGGTCATAGTTTTGCGGTCGAAATCCCGCGTAGCGTATGGGTACATCAGCGATCAGTGATTCAGGCAGAATTTCACCCGCTTCTATCATATGGGCAAACAGAAAAGGTTTTAATGTACTGCCACTGCTACGAGGGCGATGAAGCAAATCAATGGCATAACCCTGTGATCCAGTTTGTACGCTACTTGAATTACCAATATAAGCTTTTACTTCGAAGCTAGTGTTATCAATTACTAACGTGGCTATGTTGTGAATGGATTGTAGTTTTAGTTGATCAGCATGTGCTGTGACTGTTTGCTTTATCTGGCTTTGCAGGGCTTTGTCTAGTGTGCTGATAAAACGCTTATTATGTTTATTACTGTGTTGAGAGATTAATGTGTCAAGCAAGTGTGAGGCCAGACGGGGCAAGGGTTTAGGATTGTTGGGTAAGGGTTCAATGATAGCTAGATCATAGCTCAGCTTATCTATTAATTTGAGTTTGCTGAGTTTTTTTAGTAAAGCATCACGCTTTTTTTTGAGCTCTTGTCGGTTCCTTCCAGGATGGATCAATGCGGGGCTATTCGGCAATACAGCAAGTGTTGCACTTTCAGCCCACGACAATTGATCGGGACTACGCCCAAAATACCGCCAGGATGCGGTCTCCAAGCCAACAACATTACCGCCAAAAGGAGCATGTGTTGCATAGAGCTTTAAAATCTCGTCTTTATTGAGTTCTATCTCAAGACGCAGCGAGATGAATATTTCCTTAATTTTTTCAACTAAACTGCGATCTGTATTCTGCCTTGATAAGCGAATGACTTGCATGGTCAGCGTACTACCACCACTCACTACACGGTTGTGTTTAATATTCAGTTTTATCGCGCGTGCAATAGCAAGCGGGTCAATGCCCATGTGTTGGTAAAAACGTTTATCTTCGAATTGGGTGAGGCAGGTGGCAAATTTATCAGGAACGCTTTGAATAGACGGGAATCTCCATTGCTGATCTGTGGCAATGTGTGCGCCTAACAGTTCACCCTGTTGATCGAACAGGATGCTGGAGACCGGTTTGTCGAAGAGGGTGTTTGGTAAAGAGAACCAAAATGCAGTTAAACCGATAATGATGATAGCGGCCAAGCCAGCAATGAGACTTAGAATTAAGCGCTTTGATTTAAAAATAAGAACCATCTATCTATTATCCTAAAAACTCAGTTGAAACTACTGCGAATGTCTATAGCACTGAATCTAAGGGTTTTCTGGAAATGTTGACTTCACCCGTAGAGTGACTACGAATAAAGCCAACATTTTCCAGAAATCCCTTATCTTCAGCACTCTAGTCATTCTCGCTACGTTTCAACTGAGTTTTTTAGGATTATATACTCTTCACGTTAAACCTAAATTCCTCAGTTGATGGACGCTAACTAATTAATCTGGAATCCACAAAAAAGGGAGCCAATGGCTCCCTCTATATAGTAAGTAATACCTTGATGATTAATCAAGCCATCTGTCTTTCCTTGATTTCCTGAGTAGTTTTACAGTCTATACAGTACTCAGCTGTAGGACGAGCTTCAAGTCTTTGTAGGCCAATCTCGATTCCACACGCCTGACAATAGCCGTATTCATCAGTTTCAGTCAGTTGTAATGTTTTCTCAATTTTTCTGATTAATAGCCTTTCTCTGTCACGAGTACGAAGCTCTAATGCAAACTCTTCTTCTTGTGTTGCACGATCAGACGGATCAGAAAGGTTTTTTACTTCGGATTTCATGTGATCAACAGTGCGGTCAACCTCGTCGATAAGTGATGTTTTCCATTGAGTGAGAATATCACGAAAGTGCTTGATCTGTTGTTCATTCATGTACTCTTCACCTTCCTTGGGGATGTAAGGCTCTATGCCTTCAACCGGAAGTGCAGATTTACGTACTATTGGTGTCACATTGCTTTTTGTTGTGGTCATTAACGACTCCTTGAGGCCCGAGGTTTATAGCATTGCTTTATTCTTATTTTTTATAGCAATAATGAATTATCTTTTTAGTTTAGCTCTAAAGCAAACTATCTGTCACTTGAAATCGGCCGTATAGTAGTGATATTTCGCTGAGTTGTAAATCAAATTATTTCTCTTTGTTGAATAATTGCGCTATTTTGGATAAATACATGCAGAAGTGTTGCTTTCTATACAATAGATGTAGGTTTTACCAAGCTTGTTATTTCTTTTATTTTTGCCAGTTTAACAGCCAGTTGCGAGAGTTCATCAAGTGTTTCCTGAATGTCCAGGTCATGTTTGTTGATGTCGGCTTCATAACGTTCAAGGTAGATGCGAAGCGTTGCTCCTTCTGTGCCGGTTCCCGATAACCGGTATATAATTCGCGATCCATTGTCAAAAATTATTCTGATTCCCTGATGGTCACTCACGGTATGGTCAATAGGATCGATATAGGTGAAATCATCGGCTCTGTCGATACGCAGCGTGTCAAATTGCATACCGGGCAGTAAGGTTAGACTGCTCTGCAAATGATGTATTACCGCATCTGCCTTTTTAATCGGTAGACGTTCATAATCATGACGACTGTAGTAATTTCTACCAAATTCTGCCCAGTGTTTGCGAACAATGTGTTCGACTGAATCTTGCTTCACTGCTAATAGATTCAGCCAGAATATGACAGCCCACAGCCCATCTTTTTCACGGATGTGGTTAGCACCGCCGCCAAAGCTTTCTTCTCCACAAAAAGTAATTTGATCATGATCGAGAAGGTTTCCAAAAAACTTCCAGCCTGTAGGTGTTTCAAAGCAGGGGATGCCTAGCTTCTCAGCAACTTTGTCAGCAGCTTGACTGGTTGGCATAGAACGAGCGATACCTTTAATACCTTCCTGATAAGCAGGTATTTTTTGCGCATTTGCGGCGAGAATGGCAAGGCTGTCACTGGGGTTTACAAAAAAGTAGTCACCTAAAATCATATGCCGATCGCCATCTCCATCCGAAGCAGCCCCAAAATTGGGCGCTCCTTTTTGATCATACATTTTTGCAACCAACTGTTTGGCTGTAGTCAGGTTTGGATCGGGGTGTCTGCCACCAAAATTCATCAGTGGTTGAGTGTTTATCATTGAATCTTTATCCAGTCCTAGTCTTTTTCCTAGAATCTCTTCAGCATAAGGGCCAGTAACGGCATTCATCGCGTCATAGCACATGGTGAAATCTTGGGATTTTATAAGTTCCCTGATTGCTTCGAAATCGAATATCTCTTCCATTAAGTCTGCATAATCAGTAACAGGGTTAATCACCTCAATGTCCATGTCTCCCAGCTTGAATGAATCTAGTAGATCAATGGGTGAAGCCTGTACCGCTTCGATTTTGTATTCTTTAAGTTGCTTGGATTCTTCATAGATGGCATCAGTAAGCTTTTCAGGTGCGGGCCCTCCATTGCTGATATTAAACTTAACGCCAAAGTCACCATCAGGGCCTCCAGGATTATGACTAGCCGTTAACAGAATGCCGCCGAGTGCCTTATATTTGCGAATTACAGTAGATGCCGCAGGGGTCGACAGGATGCCACCTTGTCCAAGTAATATTTTTCCTACGCCATTAGCAGCGGCCATGCGAAGAATAATCTGGATTGCTTCACGGTTAAAAAACCTTCCGTCACCACCTAAAACAAGGGTAGAGCCTTCAACACCTTCAAGGCAGTTGAAGATTGATTGAATAAAGTTCTGTAGATAGTTTTCAGCTTTAAAGTATTTAACACTTTTTCGAAGTCCAGATGTGCCTGGTTTTTGATCTTGAAAAGGTTGTGTTATTTTGACTGTAGAATCCATAGGTATTATTTGCTGTGTGTGAGATTGTCGGTTTGGTATGTTTGCTATCGTTGTCTGTGATAGAATTGAGTGATGCTTAAAACAGAACAACATTCAAGTATTTATACACCAAGACCTCATTCATTTGCCGATCTGATGCAGATGTACGAGGCGAATTATATACGTCTTCGCTTACTTTGTGGAAACATTCGTGGATTATCTAATGAAGTCATTTCAAATATCGAAAATGGAGTGTCAGTATCTTTAAAAACGGTTGAGCAAACTCGTCATACCACCACTATTATGCTGACTTATATCTTTATTGAAGAGGCTGAATCAGTTCGCCGTCCTGATTTATTAGTGCGAATCTATCATGATTCTCGACAAGCAGAAGTCCTTAGTCGACGTTGTAATATCAGTGGAAATATTTTACG
>CAZDMX010000163.1:0-5681 GCA_964506085.1 uncultured Thiothrix sp.
TATCTGGATTTACCCATAAGAACGTAGGGGCGAATTTATTCGCTTGGGGTTAAGTATTGATTAACACTAGGCGAATAAATTCGCCCCTACAGTATAGTCCTTATACACGATACACAGGGCTTGCTCGAGCCTTTCGTCAAAGCACTAAAGCATCGCTTTCGAAGAATTTATATCCACAAATAATAAAAAAAGCCAAAAATAATAATAATAAAGGTGATAACAATGCTCTTTCATAAAAGCCGCCCCAGCTTATTTTTAATACCTCTGTTCATAGCTCTCCTCTGGACTCTTATGGTTCAGCCTGTCCAGGCGAGCATGACCCCAGCGGGTATTGTCATCACCAATAGAGCTGAAATATCATGGTTTGATACGGTTGATGGTTTAGTGAAAAAGCTCTATTCAAATGTAGCTGAAATAACCGTAGCGAATCTTTATGAGCTTGATCTGGAGAAAAATGTAGTCAGACATGCACAACCAGCTCAACCTGTTAGTCTCCCTCATCGCCTAACAAACACAGGAAATATAGCAACAGCCTATGAGTTGCAGCTAGGCTCCATCGTTTCTGACTTTGGTGATTTAGAAAACCAAAAAGTCTTTATTGATAGCAATGGCAATGGATCAGCGAGTCCTGGTGAGCCAGAATTACAAGTAGTTAACTGTTCAGTACTCCCAGTAGCTGCTACCAATGCAGGTAAGTTATGTTATTTGCTCCCAACCTTAAACCCTGGAGAGATTTTTGAGTTTGTTGTGACAGGTAAAGTAGCTGTCACCGCTCAAACAGGTGAGACCTATACTCATTCTCTGAATGTTTTTGCACTGGATGATCAGAGTAAAACGGATAGCAATACAGATATTGTTGACCTCATTGAAGGTGCTAATCTGGTTGTTAACAAAGTGGTTTCTCCAACCTGTGGTGTTGAAGTCAATTCAAGTGAAGCCGTTAAATACACTATAAATTTCACCAATGCGGGTACTGCTGAACCAGACAGCAGAGTGTTTAGCATTGATGGCAATGATGTAGAAGGAATGGTTCTGGAAGATGTACTTCCCGGAAACCTAAATTTAGAAAAAGACTTAGAAGAAGATAGTGTTCCAAAATCCACACCTATTCAAAGTCAGATTATCGTTCAGCTGAAAATAAATGAGGACAGTAATAGCTGGATTTCGTTTGCTCAGTGGAATGGTAGCGATACCATCAGCAAGATAGGACTGTATTTACCAACAGGTAACTTACAAGCTCACCAGAGTGGCAAGCTGGAATTTACACTCATAGCGGATAGTAACCTGACCACACACACCGTTTACAATGAAGCAGGTTTCAATATTAAAGGGGACAATCAGCCTGAGTTTCTAAGTAATGAAGTGTGTACCACATTGGTAGCCGTTGATAGTAGAGAGGCTAACAACCCAAATGGTGGCAGTAATAATGGTGGCAATGATGCCGAAATCCGTTTTCTTACCCCACGATTAGATATCAAACGAAATGGTTCGACACCGAGCTTCAATGCTTCAGAAGACTGGGAAGATGCACCCTATTATCGTCTGGATAATGGTTTTGGCTCCAATAGTGGCCTTAATACCAGTGGCTATGATCCTATGCGAGATGGCATTTATATTGAAGTGCACTCAAGTGGCTTAAATGCAGACGAAGATACCGCCGAGATACATACCGTTAAATTAACATCAGGTACTGGCGATATACTGTTTGTAACCGTACGAGAGACTTCGCCCAATAGTGGCGTGTTTAGAAGTATTCGCCCAGTACGGTTAAGTAAAACTGAACGTGGCGGCGGTGGGCAATGCCCAGCAACGGCGACAGAAGTGGATTACAATGCCATTGAATCAGGTTGCGTACTAAACAGCATCGAAGATGGTGGTGTACGGGCAAGTATTGAGGATCCTGGTGTAGGTGAAATTCTGGTTGACTCTGCACTCATTGATCCGCTAGGAGTCGTCTTTGACTCCGCTTATGAATTTCCAGTTGCGGGTGCAACCGTTACGATTCATAACGCGGATGGTAGTATTGCTGAAGACCCGTTAACGGGTAATCCGTACCCAGCACAAGTGACACAAGCTGATGGCAAGTACCAGTTCCCCTTCTTGTTTCCACAAGATGCCACCCATACAGGACGTTATTACCTGAATGTAGTACCCCCTGAGAACTATAGTTTCCCTAGTGCTATTCCTGCGATTACCTTAGTAGGTAACACGGGACGTCAGGTGAATGAGTTCTCCTATGGTAAAGATGGACATGATGGAACCGTCGATAGTGGTATTTTCACTTTGTTGAGTAGTTCAGGAGACCTGGTTGCCGATATACCCTTAGACCCCGATGTTTCAGGTGTGCTCACGGTATCCAAATCAGCAGCCAGTTCAGAAGTCAGTGTGGGTGGTTTTATGACCTATACAGTAAAAATACATAACCGAAGTGATCAACGTGAGAACTTCTCAGATGCCAATACGTTTGATTCAAAACTATACAACGTGAAACTAAATGACACACTCCCGTATGGCTTCCGTTATGTCTCAGGCACTACCTTTCTGGATGATAAAAAGATAGCTGATCCTGAAGGCGCACCTGGGCCGAATCTGACCTTCTCAATATTTACCGATGCCATTGATTTATCACTGGACAACACCGAACACACGTTAACATATCAATTGAGAGTGACGGCAGGAGCCATTGATGGTGATGGTGTCAACAGTGCTTCTGTGACCAGTCGTACAATCGACAGTTTTGTAGTGACTTCAAATACATCAAGTGCGCAGGTAAAAATTAGTACCAATGGCGTATTGGATAGCAAAGGTATCGCTTTTGGTAAGGTCTACGTGGATGCGGACTGTGATGGTCTTCAGCAAGGTGGTGAATGGCCTATTGGTGGTGTCAAACTGTATATGGAAGATGGTACATGGGTGATCACAGATGGCAATGGTCAGTATAGTCTGTATGGCATTAAACCTGGCAATCATGTTATTAAAGTAGACCCGATTACCTTGCCCGATGGTGTCATGTTAAAACCCACCGATAATCGCCATATGGGTGATCCAAATAGTCGTCTGGTGGATTTAACAACGGGTGAGTTTCATCGTGCAGATTTTGTAGCGAGTTGCCCTAAAGAAGATGCCGAATATGTGTTTGAACAAATTCAGGCCCGTAATGCGGGCAGCAATGACTGGATGTTACAACATGCCGAAAAATATGATCCTAGTAAGCCACATGTTAATAATGATCTAAATAGAAAGACAGGAGCAGATGGTGATTTGTCAAATGGAAGAGTTGGCAATGACCGCGATACTGTTGTGGGTGGACGTCAAAAGCTAACTAGCCGTCTAAAGTCAGCAGGGCCACAAGTGAATCGTGGCTACTCTCTTATGTTGGCTCGTTATCGTAGTAAAGCCGCTGCTGCACAGGGGGTTGGTTTGTTACCTGCATCCGTCCGTCCCGAGGCCTTTATCTATCCAATGGGAGATTTCCAGACAGTCCGTGTTGGCTTTAACCTGAATAGAAAAGAGCTAGTTAATAGACAGCAAGCACTCAATAAAATCAATCTTAAATCAACCTTGGTAACCACAATCTATGAGCGCTTGCCACTAGCGGTTATTGACCGCCTTGAGTCGCCTAATGGCAATCAACAAATGTTGACACCTCAGCAGGCTGTCAAGCAAGTGACCAGGCAGCAGGCAAAAAAGGGAACCTGGTTATGGCCTCAACACGATATAAGTACTGACGGACGCTTTATGGTAGTGGTCAGAAAAGGCTTAACACCGACTTTAGTGGTGAATGGCAAGCCCGTATCAAACGCTCAAATTGGAGAAAGGATAGAAAACAAGAGAGAAAAAGCACAAGTAGTAGCCTGGTATGGTGTTTCTCTGCAAGCCGGTGAAAATACGGTAGAAGTCACCGCTAAAGATTCATTTGGCAATGAGCGAGTGTTGGCAAAAGGTGTATTCAAGCGCCCTGCAAATGCAGTTTCTATCACACTGCAACCAACGAGTAGTGAATTGCCTGCTGATGGCGGACGTTCTTATCTACCCGTGACGATTAAACTACTGGATGAGAATGGCTACCCGGCACAGGGAGTACACTTTATTACGCTTGAAAGCAGCGATGGTAGCTGGGTTGAGCGTGATATACAGGAGCAAACCCCAGGTCGTCAGATTCGTATTATCAATGGCGAAAGAACGGTTCATTTGCGTAGCTCTGAATATACCGGTGAAGTAAAAATAAGAGCCTATGAAGGTAAGCTAACGGCCGAAAAATACATTGTACAGACGGCAGCACTAAGACCACTGATGGCGGTAGGTCTTATTGAAATCAATAGCCAAAGAAGTACCTTTGGTTCGCTTGATAACGTGCCTCGCAGTCAGCGCAAAAAATCTGCTACAGATGGCCGTGGAGCGATCTTTATGAAAGGTCGTATCAAAGGTAATCTACATTTAACACTCTCTTATGATACGGATAAAGACAGTGGTGGCGAACGCTTCCGGGATATTAACCCCAATGTCGGCTATCCCCTGTTTGGTGATGATTCTCAGCGTGGTTATGAAGCACAAAGTCGCAGTAAGCTCTACGCCAAAGTCGAGAAAGGCCGTAGTAGTGTCATGTGGGGGGACTATTTAACGGACTCTAGAACAAACCATGAAAATGTAGGGCGAGTTCAGCGCAGTTTGACGGGTGCTAATAGTGTGTTGGACAACGGTAAAACTCGTCTGCAAGTCTATGCCGCTGAAGCACAGGATAATCATATTACTGAAGAGATTCGGGGGCTGGGTATCGCCTTAAATTATCGTATTGATAAAAGGCCGATTATTCGCAACAGTGAAATCGTTGAAATAGTAACCTATTCACGGGATAACCCTGGAGTTACTTTAAGTATCCGTCAGCTAACCCGTTTTGGTGATTATACGTTGGACGATATTACCGGAGAGCTAAGCTTTGCTGATTCTATTCCGGCGGTCGATGAAGTCAACAACCCCGTCTATATCCGTGTCTCCTATGATCTTGATAAAGAGGGGGAAGATTATCTGGTGGGTGGTGTGCGCTTAAATCACCAACTGACTGATGCACTAAATGTGGGTATGAGCCATTCTCAGGATAAGCATAAAACGGATGGTAAGAACATAACCGGGCTTTCGGCTGAATATAAGCAAGGCGATGTCACCATTACGGGTAGTGTAGCGACCTTAAAACACGAAGATAGCACTAAAGAAGAGGGTGATGCATTACGTCTAAGTGTTGATAAAAAATGGGACAATGATGCTCAGACCCGACTTACTTATGGTCGTGCCGAAAAAGGCTTTGATAACCAGTCAGGAGGCATTGCAGCAGATAGGGAAGAGTTTCGACTCACTCATCGACAACGTCTGAATGACAAAGTTACCCTGAATGTCGAGGGTATCCATAGTAAAGGTCTGGAAAATGATTCGACTCAGCAAAGCCTTGGAGTAACAGCCGATGTGCGTACAGGTGAGTGGACCTTGAAAGGGGGTGTTCGGCATATTGAGCAAAAGAACTCCGCGGATAGTGATAGTTTTGAAACGGTCATCATCGGAGCTAAGCGCGGCGTAGAAATTGCTAACCGCAAAGGTAATGTATCGGCTGAGTATGAACAAGATATTGGTGAAGCATCACGTAAGCGGATTACCTTGGGTGGTGACTTGCAAGTGCATGACAAAGTAAA
>CAZDMX010000164.1:0-5637 GCA_964506085.1 uncultured Thiothrix sp.
TACTAAGAGTCCTTGAGAGAATAAATATATGTGTGGTTTTTGTGGTTTTGTCACCAGTGATCTTGTCTCCTCTTCTTTTGCGGGTGCGGCTGAGACGATTGTGTCGATGACCGATAAAATTCAATATAGAGGCCCCGATGATAGTGGAAAGTGGCTGGATGAGGTTGCGCGCCTGGCACTAGGTCACCGACGTTTATCTATTCAGGATATTTCTGCAGCGGGGCATCAGCCCATGCATTCGGCCAGCGAACGATACGTGATTGTTTTTAATGGTGAGGTGTATAACTTTCAGGAAATAAGAAAAGAAATCGAACAGCTAAGACCTGAACTTACATGGCGTGGACATTCAGATACCGAGGTCATGCTGGAAGGTTTTGAAATATGGGGTGTGGCTGAGACACTTACCCGCATGGTCGGTATGTTTGCTTTTGCACTTTATGATCGGCAAGAACAAGAGTTATATCTGGCGCGTGATCGCATGGGTGAAAAACCGCTTTATTACGGCTGGCAAGGTGGCAGTTTTTTATTCGGTTCTGAGCTTAAAGCGTTGCGTGCACATCCAGATTGGAAAGGAGATATCAATAGAGATGTTATTGCCTCTTACTTACGGCATAACAATATTCCTGAAACCACCTCTATCTATCAAGAACTTCATAAGTTGATGCCAGGTACTTTCTTGCAAATAAAGCTGGATGGAAAAGCTAACAAACTTGGCAACATCCCTCAACCACAGACCTATTGGTCCGTAGCTGAAGCCGCCGAAAGAGGTGCAACGTCAGATGCTTTTACGGGTACGCCTGATGAAGCAGTCGATGAACTTGAGCGTTTATTACGTCAATCCATCAGCAATCAAATGATCTCCGATGTGCCTCTCGGTGCTTTTTTATCAGGAGGTATAGATTCTTCAACCGTTGTCGCCTTAATGCAAGACTTGTCGGAGAGCAATACCAAAACCTTCTCCATTGGTTTTAGTGAAGCAGAATTCAACGAAGCAAACCATGCGAAAGCGGTGGCCGAACATCTAGGCACTGATCATACCGAAATGTATGTAACACCACAGCAGGCGATGGATGTGATTCCAAGCTTGCCGGCCATGTTTGATGAGCCTTTTGCAGACCCTTCGCAAATTCCAACATTCCTTGTCTCGCAAATGGCTAAAAAGCACGTCACTGTTAGTTTGTCTGGCGATGCGGGTGATGAGCTATTTTGTGGTTATTCACGTTATAACACCGCTCCAAACATGTGGAGTAAGATAGCCGGAATTCCTGCTCCTTTAAGGTCTTTACTAAGTGGCGGCCTACATAAAACACCTAAAAAAGCACTGGAAGCTCTCGTCAATACAGTGAACCCTGCACTTAAGGCGATGGGAAAATCATCAATCTCTGAAGGACAACTAAGCAATCTGGCAGTATTGCTGGAATCCAACCATGTCAATGACGTCTATCGTTATGTCTCATCTATCTGGAAGAATCCTGAAGGACTGGTAAAAGGTGCGAACCCAATACCTAGTCTGTTTCTTGAAGAGAATCAATTGACCAGTAGCTTTGACACCGATCCACGTCGAAACTTCATGTACATTGATCAGCAAACCTACTTGCCTGATGACATCCTAGTAAAAGTAGATCGTTGCGCTATGGCAGTGAGTCTGGAAGGACGTATCCCCATGCTGGATCATCGTATTGTAGAGTTCGCCTGGAGTCTTCCTACCGCCATCAAGGTGCGTGAAGGAAAAGAAAAATGGCCGTTGCGCCAAGTGCTGTATAAACATGTCCCACAAAAAATGATAGATCGCCCCAAAATGGGCTTTGGAGTACCCATTGATTCATGGTTACGTGATCCTTTGCGTGACTGGGCTGAAGATTTATTGGATGAACGCAAGCTACAACAACAAGGCTTTTTTCATGCTCAGCAAATCAGAAAAAAATGGCAGGAGCATCAGTCAGGCAAAATGGACTGGTCTTTTTATCTCTGGCATGTGCTGATGTTTCAGCAATGGTACGGCTCAACTTATCAGCAGTAACCATCAAGTATTAATGATTTCAAACTTTAATATCACGGTAGTCTGATCCACATCGTTTGATCAGGCTACCATTTTTTCATTTTGTATTAATGCAGACTAGAAACATGTCTAAGCTCACGGGGTGTGATTAAAGTGATGCTTTTATAGCACTCTGTTGGGGTTCCTACGTCACCCACAACCTACAAATTGTGGTTTTTTCCACATTGACATCACTTTTAATCGCACCCAAACTCACTTCTTCGTTAGACAAGATAGTTAACATATGTTAGTTTTTTGCATGTTAAATAGCATATAGAACCTGTCATTCGTTGGGTAGGTTTCCCTCTTTTGCAGAACCTACAACTAGTATTGGTATTAATACCATACTCAAATCTAATAGCCGAGGATATCGAATGGAAATATACACACAAATTCTACTATGGGCATTTGGTCTTGCTGTTATATTGGGTGTCGTCGCCAATAAAACCAACTTTTGCACCATGGGTGCGGTCTCTGATGTCGTCAATATGGGCGATACAGGACGTATGAGAGCATGGTTTTTTGCGATAGGCACTGCAATGATAGGTGTCATGCTACTAGAGTATTTCGGTATCATTGATATGACCTTGACCAACAGTGGCGAAACGTCGAATCCCCCCTATCGTGCTCCCCTATTCTCATGGCCTCGGCATTTACTGGGGGACATCATGTTCGGTATCGGCATGACGTTAGCATCAGGTTGTGGAAACAAATCTCTATTACGTTTTGGTGGTGGCAATCTGAAATCAATCTTTGTCTTGCTCACCATTGGTATTGGCGCTTACTTAATGATTTTCACAAATTTTGGGCATACCTTCTTCCTCAGCTGGATGGAACCCGCTAATATTGATCTCACCGAGTCTGGCATTGAAAGTCAGGGACTGGGTTCTATTGTTAGTCATTTCATAGGTACAGATTCACGAACAACAGGGCATGTACTTGCAGCGGTCATTGGCTCGTTGATGCTGTTATGGGCTGTCAAATCTACAGACTTTCGGGGTAGTACAGACAACATCATCGCGGGTGTCGTGATTGGTCTTATCATTATTGTTGCGTGGTGGACAACCGCTGGTGGCCTTGGGCAAGAGTTGCTTGAAGAGGCAGAGATGATGGATGACCGACCTTATGGTATAGGTGCTCAAGCCTTTACCTTTGTACAACCTACCGCACATTTCCTTATGTGGCTTAAAAGCGGACTTTCCAGCACCTATGTTACGTTCGCTTTAGTTGCAGCTGCAGGAGTGATCAGTGGGTCTTTCTTGTATTCAATTCTCTTCCGGGCTTTTCGTATTGAATGGTTTTCCAGTTGGAAGGATTTCTTCAGCCACATTATCGGCGCGCTGTTGATGGGTATAGGTGGTGTACTAGCGATTGGCTGCACTATTGGCCAAGCCATAACAGGAGCCTCAACTCTGGCACTGGGATCATTCATTACTTTTGCCGCGATCGTATTTGGCAGTGCACTTACCATGAAAATCCAATACTACCAAATGGTTTATGAAGAGGATGCAACCTTTCTCAAAGCACTGGCGGCGGGTCTTGCGGATATGAAACTGCTTCCTAATTCACTACGTCAGCTAGAGAGAATCTGACTTAGGTGATTTGACGGACATATTACAAGTTATCTACTTGCGCTATAATCCTAGAAAACGCAGTCGAGCGCAGAAAATACATGCAAGATGCTGATGTGCATAATGAATTCAAAAAATGCGGAGTCAACCTACTTTTAGCGGTGCCTTTTACACCCAATTGGGCAGAATATCTGTACCTTAAAAATAGCAAACGCATTATTGGTGATCAACAACGATTTCTAAAAACCAGATTTCCAAGAGGTAGCCAATTGTTATAGGGAAGGTTCGAAATAAGTGCAAACAGGAAAAGCTGATGGGCTATCGGTGTGTATTTTCTGTCAGTGATTGCTTGGTTTTAAATAAATTTCTATGTTTGATTTTATTGCCGCCTTTGCTAGTTTTTTATCTAGGGTGGCAATAGGTAAAGATTCTCTTATGGCTAATTCTAGATAAGAAGCATCATAGCTACTTAAATTATAAGCCCGAGCTAGCGATAATGTTCGGCTAAAAGCATGGTGTACTGTTAAGGGATCCACATACAGCGGAAGCCCTTCTAGCTGGATAATATAGCCTTCGAGTTGACCCGCGGATATATTCTCTCTCTTTTCATACATAAGTAACACATTAACAGCTTCTAAGTGCCATAAGTTAGGAACTAGTGCATCAACATCAGGATCAGAAAAAGACCTTAATACATTTTCAGAGTATGTTTGATCTGCTGGTTTGTTGCTTGGCATAAACCAGCGCATAGCCACAGAATTGTCTAAAACAAACTGTGTCATTTTCTGCCGTATTCCTTCATTTCCGTTAGCTCTTCATCAGAAACTGCAACACCTTTATTTTTTAAAATAGTCTCTATTGAAGCTAACGTTTTTAGATGATTGGAAGAACGACTAGGAATTAGGTCAGCAATGGGTTTGCCACGATTAGTAATAGTAAATGACTCTCCTCTTTGAACTTTGCGAAGAATTTCAGGTAGTTTTGTTTTTGCATCATAAGAACCAATTTCTTTTAACATGATTATCTCCTTAAAACATATAGACCATATTACAGGTCAGTTAGATATGGGTCAATTTAATAGACTATAAATCAAGTCTACTCACTTAGCTCCATCCTCTTTTTTACAGTGAGCCTTTCAGCAGAAAATTACTGAGCAAATTAAATAAGGACATGCCTTCTTTTTCGGTCGCCAACTAACTTGATCATGGCGCCCGTTTTTAATGCTCTTTCAGATCGTTATTTTTACCTAATAGATAATAAGTAATGCCAAGTGATAACACGACTACTCCTGTTGCAAATACGTACATCGGTGAAACCTCACTAAAGTCTAGAATGATGACCTTTCTGGCAATTGCCATTAACGCCGTTGCGAGAACTAACCTGATGGGAACGACATCTGTTCGTAAGTACATCACAATGTTTTGATATATTTCTATGGCGATGAGTACAGCTAGGAAAGCGGCGAATGTTATAAAAATATCCGAAATTTCTAGCAACATAAAGGGGGGTGCAAGAAGCCGTTTATAAAGAACATAAATAACATCACCTACCCCCCAGAAAATAACAAAGACCATTAACATGGCTAATAGTCTAACGGCTATTTTTATTAAGGCATTCAGGAAAGAGAGTAGTTTGTCTTCATGTTCTGTTGGTAATTCATCGTGGCTTTTCATTGTTTTACACGCTCATAGTTGGATACGTGTAGTCTATGGCTTTCTTAATGTTCGAGCACTCACATGGATTAACTTTTTGTCTTTTCTCTATCTGCTTATGGAATGATTTACTGTTACAAACCTCTCCTTCATCGAGCCTATGCAACCCTTTTTACCAACAGGTTGAGTAAAAAGCTCACGATAATATGAACAAGACGCAAGTATGACTAAAGTCATTCTTGGGGTGGGATGAAAGGTTATTTACTAAAAATAGTATTAGGGTCAAGTTCATCCTAAGATCCTTAGTTACCCTAGATAATGTGACACTGACCCTAATATTTCCAAGAAAAGGATCGTGATAATTATTATAGCCATT
>CAZDMX010000165.1:0-3854 GCA_964506085.1 uncultured Thiothrix sp.
CTTTAGATTCAGTGCTATAGGCATTCGCAGTAGTTTCAACTACGTTTTTTAGGTTAAAGAGTAGCGCGTACAAACGATTGGACGATGCAGTCATATCCATTTAAAGTTAAATCCAGACTCTAACAAGCTGCTCTTATGATCTAGCAATATGGTTAGTCCGTTACAGATAACTGATCTCTCAGATTAGTTACCCCATTGAACACAGAAAAGTGATATTATCGCGCGCATAGTAAAAATATAGTTGCAGAGGCAAGGAAAAGCTATTTTGGTAGAACGCCATTCGCCCCAGACACATCACATCACCAACAAACATATTTGCTCGAAAGCCCAGAAAGTACTCAGAGGTTTAGATAAAGCAAACCATGAAGCCTATCTGGTAGGTGGTGCTGTGCGCGACTTGTTACTGGATAAGTGCCCGAAAGATTTTGACATCGCTACCTGCGCACATCCCGAGGATGTAAAAAACACCTTTCCAAGTTGTCGATTGATTGGCAGAAGATTTCGTCTTGCCCATGTACATTTTGGTCGCGAGTATTTGGAGGTCGCCACTTTTAGAGCGCCGCATGATGACCATGAATCCGGTCGGACTTCTGATGATGGTCGTATAATTCATGACAATGTTTATGGCACATTGGAAGAAGATGCGCTGCGTCGTGACTTTACCGTTAACGCCCTATTCTACGACATAAAGACGGGTGATGTACTTGATCACGTCAATGGAATGGATGATATTAAGGCACGTCAACTACGCTTGATTGGGGATCCCGAAACACGTTATAGGGAAGACCCTGTGCGTATGCTACGGGCTGTTCGCTTTGCCGCTAAACTGGATTTTACTATTCATCCGGATTCTGAACAGCCCATCTATTCATTAGGCCATCTATTAAAAAACATCGCTCCAGCTCGCTTGTTCGATGAAACGCTCAAGCTATTCCACGGTGGACAAGCACTTGAAACCTTCAGGACTTTGCGGAAGTACGATTTGTTTCAATATCTGTTCCCGCTCACTGAGCGTAGCTTGTTAGTCGAAGAGGGCGATGAGTTTCTGGATTTTATCGAAATAGCGCTGACCAATACCGACAAACGCATCAACTCAGGCAAAAGCACCACACCCGCTTTCTTGTTTGCTGTGATGTTGTGGGATGACCTGACGGGTTACTTTCAATATCACCTTGAAGAAGGCCAACCTGCTTATCAGTCTATGCATAAAGCAGCAAGTGACGTTTTCTCGGAGCAAGTTCGCGCCATGTCCGTGCCGAAAAGGTTCAGTACGATGACCCGCGAAATCTGGTCGCTGCAAGATCGTTTCAATCACAGACACTGCCGCTCATCACTTTCTTTCCTTGAACATAGGCGCTTTAGAGCCGCCTATGATTTCTTCTGCCTGCGTGCAAAAGCTGGACATCTACCCACAGAAGCCTGCGAGTGGTGGACAAAATTCCAGTTCTTATCACACGATGAGCAACAAGAAACCTGTCAACAATATGCCAATCCAAAGAATAAGAGACGTCGTCGTAAAAAGCCCCCACAAGACAATAATGATTAGCCATATTGGGCTAGGTAGTAACTTAAAAAGTAACTTTGGTAGCTCTGTAGATACGCTTTATTCTGCATTTTTGGCATTAGATAATCATTCCAACATTACTCTAATCACGCATTCCAGCTTATACGGCAGTAAACCACATGGCTCACAAGACCAGCCTGATTATGTGAATGCTGTCGCTAAGATAGAAACCTCGCTCGAACCACTTGAGCTGCTCGATGCACTTCAGCACATCGAAAACATTCATAACCGGATCCGTACCGAACAACGCTGGGCCCCAAGAACCTTAGATCTAGATTTACTACTGTATGCCGATCAGGTGATTGAATCAGGACGCTTAATCGTACCCCACCCCAGAATGACAGAACGACCTTTTGTACTCTATCCCCTTGATGAAATCACAAACGGGCTTATATTCCCTAATGGAAAGCCACTTGCAGACTATTTAACCCTGGTTGCGAATGACTTGTGGGTTTTAGATGACTAATTTGCGTAGGATGGGGAGAAGCCCACCAATAACGGGTTGATAACGTCTTTGGTGGGATTCTCCCACCCTACACTTTGTTTTATTGGAATATGAATAACATCCCGGACATCAAGCGCTTAGAAACATAACGAGACAAGCTATGAAAAAACGTAGAGTCACCGTAACTACCTTGCACAACATGAAAAAGAAGGGTGAAAAAATAACCTCACTCACTGCTTACGATGCCAGTTTCGCACGCGTTCTGGATGAGCAAGGTGTAGATTGTATTTTAGTGGGTGACTCCTTAGGTATGGTCATTCAAGGATATGAAACAACGGTTCCCGTCAGCGTTGATGATATCGTTTACCATACCAAAGCGGTGGCTACTGCTTGTGATACCGCCTTGTTAATGGCTGACCTGCCTTTTATGAGCTACACATCACCGCAGCAAGCACTGCATAATGCTGCACGGATAATGCAAGAAGGTGGTGCGCACATGATCAAGCTAGAAGGTGGCGCTCCACAAATAGAAACAGTCCGGCAGTTGACCCATCATGGCGTACCTGTTTGTGCACATTTAGGGCTTACCCCGCAATCGGTTCACAAGCTGGGGGGCTATCGTGTACAAGGTCGTGATCAGGCTACCGCTCAACAAATGATCGATGATGCTATGGCGTTACAAAAAGCGGGTGCTGATGCGGTCGTACTTGAGTGCGTTCCAGTGAAACTCGCTAAAAAAATCTCCCAAAAACTTACCATTCCCACCATTGGTATTGGTGCTGGTGTTGATTGTGACGGGCAAGTATTAGTCTTGCATGACCTATTGGGTATTACACCTAACGCCCCAAAATTTAGTAAAGACTTTCTCTCTGAAAATAACGATATTGCAAGTGCGGTAAAAAGCTATGTTGATGCGGTTAAATCTGCCGATTTCCCCACTGAAGATCAATGTTTCATATGATCCAGGTCAACGATATACAGCAATTAAGAAAGCAGGTAAAAACATGGAAACAAGAGGGTAAAACCATTGCAGTTGTGCCAACAATGGGCAACCTGCATTCTGGTCATCTTGACCTAGTCAAAAAAGCACAACAATTAGCCGACATCTCTATCGTGACTCTTTTTGTCAACCCCATCCAATTTGACAAACAAGTAGACCTGGATAACTATCCTCGAACTTACGAGCTGGACATCAAGGCTTTAAAAACTCAAAACTGCGATCTCGTATTCTCGCCAACCACCGAAACCATGTATGGAAAGACTAAAACCTCAATACGGGTTGAAGTCGCTGAACATAACAACATGCTAGAGGGCGCATCACGGCATGGACACTTCTCCGGAGTCGCTACCGTTGTCAGCAAACTGTTTAACCTCACCACCCCGGATTTTGCCATTTTTGGTGAAAAAGATTTTCAACAACTCATCGTTATTCGACAACTAGTTGCAGCCCTGAATTTCGATATTGAAATAGTAGGCCACCCTATTGTTCGCGAAAAAGATAATTTGGCAATGAGTTCTCGCAATGGTTATCTAACCTCCGAAGAACGCAAAATCGCCCCTTCCTTAAATAAAGCACTAAAACACATTCAAAAACAAATAATCCATGGAGAAACGGATTATCATGCACTCTGCTCCGCTGCAAAGACTACTATAAAGAAACAGGGTTTTCGTCCCGATTATATAGAAGTAAGAAGACAAAATGATTTACAAGAACCCGATATCGATGAAAATGAATTGGTGATTGTTGCCTCAGCCTGGTTAGGCAAGGCGAGGCTGCTTGATAATATTGCCTTTATCAGAGCTGCTTAAACCATCTGCATAATTCTGTTCAAGAAGCTGGTTATC
>CAZDMX010000165.1:3954-5623 GCA_964506085.1 uncultured Thiothrix sp.
TAAAAAACGGGCGATAAAATCCTCCTACTCAAAGGGCTCAATCCCGCATATCTTGATTGTATTTGAATAATTTAATCCAAGGCCCCATAATTAAGAAGTTACTTATATTTCTTGCTTCGAAAAGAGGACAGTCATGGAACTCACATTACTAAAATCAAAGCTACACCGAGTTCATACCACTCATACTGAGCTAGAATATGAAGGCTCTTGTGCCATTGATAAGCATCTGCTGGATATGGCAAATATACGTGAATATGAACAAATACATATTTATAACATTGATAATGGAGAACGTTTTTCTACTTATGCGATTGTAGGTGAAGAAGGTTCCGGCATGATTTCTGTCAACGGTGCTGCTGCGCATAAAGCAAATCCGGGGGACCGCTTGATTATTTGTACCTATGCTCGTATGTCTGAGACAGAAGCGGAGACTTTTAAGCCTCAGTTAGTTTATGTGGACGACAATAATAAAATCACCCGCACTTCACAGTTAATCCCTATTCAAAATATGCAGACCGGATAAACCCTATGAGCCAATTCTGGAGCGCACGTACTCGTTCGTTAATCCCTTATCTACCCGGTGAACAGCCTAAAGATACTCAGTACATTAAGCTAAATACCAATGAAAATCCTTATCCCCCTTCGGAATTAGTACAACAGGCTATCAGCGCAGCTAGTGGCGATGAATTGCGACTATATCCTGATCCTGATGCCAGTGAACTTAAATCGGCTATTGCTGACTTCTACGCGGTAGCAAAAACTAATGTCTTTGTTGGCAACAGTTCTGATGAGGTGCTGGCACATACGTTTGTTGCCTTATTAAAACAGGATGCTCCGCTGCTATATCCTGATATTAGTTATAGCTTCTATCCCGTTTATTGCGGGCTTTTCGGAATCAACTCAAAAGAAATCCCACTGGATGACTCGTTTGAAATTAATATTGATGATTATGCCATTTCCACAAGAGGCAAAAATGGTGGCATCATCTTCCCGAATCCTAATGCACCGACGGGTAAAGCTTTATCTCTTGATGTGATTGAACAGCTTTTGCGGGATCATCCTGAGTCAGTTATTGTTATTGACGAAGCTTATGTCGATTTTGGTGCTGATACAGCTATCCCACTCACCCAGAAATATAACAACTTGCTGGTGGTGCAAACATTCTCCAAGTCCCGCTCTCTGGCAGGTTTGCGTGTCGGTTTTGCTGTGGGAGATGTTGACCTTATTAAAGGCTTGGAACGTGTTAAGAATTCATTCCACCCGTATGCTTTAGCACGAAATGCTATTGCGGGTGCGGCGGCTTCTATTCGTGATAAAGAAGGGTTTGAAAATAATCGACAGAAGATTATAAAAACGCGGATTCGCACTACGCTTGAACTGGAAAAACTTGGCTTTGATGTCATTCCATCCAGCGCAAATTTTGTTTTTGCCAAACCTCCCGAAGGTCACACGGCAGAATCACTGTATTTACAACTGAAACAGAAGAATATTTTAGTGCGTTACTTCAAGACACCTAGAATTAATGAGCACCTGAGGATATCTATTGGAACGGACGATGAAATGGATACTTTGATTGAGACTTTGACAGAGCTTATTTAAGGAATTTTGTGATTCAACCTAAAAAACGCAGTTGAAACTACTGCGAATGTCTATAGCACTGAACCTAAAG
>CAZDMX010000166.1:0-5584 GCA_964506085.1 uncultured Thiothrix sp.
ATCTTCAGCACTCTAGTCATTCTCGCTACGTTTCAACTGAGTTTTTTAGGTTCAAGAGCTTAATCGTCAAATACTTAAGCATCAAATAAAGTATATGTCAAAAGCTTCAAATACCACCCTGATATATGCCTATTTCCCGATCAAATTCGTTAAAGAGCTACGGCTATTCGCCTTATTTGATCGAAAAATAATCAGACATCAGGATGAATTTCGCTACGCTTCCTATTCTCGGACAGCCTCCTAGAAACACGGGGAGTTAGAGTTACATTCTTATGTTTACGCGCGCCAGATTAGTTTTAATGAGTCACCCATTAGAATGTCTGTATGATATCAATAAGAAAAACTTATCAATGTAGAAGTATTATACCCTGTACTTAAATGGTTATTGAGGGTAGTCTGTGTCCGCTTAATGGAGAGTTGCGGTTTTTAGCCTGAAAAGCACTTTCCATACAAAAATTTTAAATTAATACGTTAGATTTGAGGAATAATATGTCGAAATTAGTAAACCCCCATGGCGGTGGAGATTTAAACCCGCTCTTACTAGAAGGTGATGCCCTAGCAAGTGAAAAAGCTCGTGCAGCTGACCTTCCACAAGTAACCATCTCATCACGCGAAGTAGGCGACGTTATTATGATGGGTATCGGTGGTTTCACACCACTTAACGGCTTTATGGGTAAAGCTGACTGGCAAGGTGTTTGTGACGATATGAAAATGGCCGATGGTTTATTCTGGCCTATTCCTATTACCCTATCGACCGATACCGCGACCGCTGACGGAATCAATGACGGTGACGACGTGGCTCTAGTTAGTGAAGAGTCGGGTGAAATCATGGCGACCATGACCGTCAGTGAGAAGTATTCAATAGATAAAGAACACGAATGCAACACCGTCTACAAAACTACCGAGATAGATCATCCGGGTGTTGCTATGGTGATGGGGCAAAAAGATGTCAACCTTGCTGGCTCTATAAAAGTACTATCAATGGGTACGTTCAAAGAAGAGTACGGTGACCAGTTTATGACACCGGCTGAGACCCGCGCTTACTTCACAAAAAAAGGTTGGTCTACCGTTGCAGCCTTCCAAACACGCAACCCTATGCACCGTTCACACGAATATCTCGCTAAAATTGCCTTAGAAATTGGTGATGGTCTACTGGTTCACTCGTTATTAGGTAAATTGAAGCCAGGCGATATTCCTGCTGATGTACGTTCAGAAGCTATCGGTACATTAATCGATAAATACTTCGTTAACGATACGGTTGTGCAAGCGGGCTATCCGCTAGACATGCGTTATGCGGGACCTCGTGAAGCATTAATTCACGCGCTATTCCGTCAAAACTACGGTTGTTCACATCAAATCGTAGGTCGTGATCATGCGGGTGTTAGTGATTATTACGGCCCCTTCGATGCCCATGATATTTTTGATGAAATCCCAGCAGGATCATTAGAAACATTACCGTTGAAAATCGACTGGACATTCTGGTGTGATAAATGTGACGGCATGGCCTCAATGAAAACCTGCCCACATGATGCAGCAGACCGTATGTTGCTTTCAGGTACCAAGCTGCGTAAGGCACTTTCTGAGAATGAAGACGTTTCAGATAAATTCTCACGTCCTGAAGTACTGAAAATCTTGCGTGCTTATTACGCGGGAATCAAAGACGAAGATAAAGTTGAGATCAAAATGTCAGGTCACTCGGCAAAATAACCTCAACTAATACAGGCTGAACGCAGCAAAGCCCAGCCGCAAACTCTAGCTCCCACGCGCCGCGTGGGAGCTAACTCCTAACGCACTCGCGTTGATTGCATCACTTAATCCTAGAAGATAAATCCGCTTTACATTGATGTAAGACGTAAAGACGAATAAAATCCCTGCTATGACAATTTCAGTAGCTATTATCTCAGACACCCATGCTCACTTAGATGAGCGCATTGCCAACGTAATCAAACAATGTGATTACGCCATACATGCGGGTGACATCTGTGGGGAAGAAATCTTAACCGCCATGCAACCAAAGACGGGCAAAGTCTATGCGGTTGCGGGTAATAACGACCTATTTCTACAAGGCGGGAACATTCCTCACACATTAGACATTGATCTGCCCGGTGGCAAGATAGCCGTTGAGCACGGCCATAATCATGGTATGCACAAACCCAGCCATGAATCACTTAGAAAAGCACACCCCGATGCCAAGGTGATTGTCTACGGGCATACCCACAAAATGCTACAAGACAAAGAGGCACTCCCTTGGGTAATTAACCCCGGTGCAGCTGGGGCAACACGAACACGCGGCGGGCCCTCCTGCTTGGTATTAAAATGTAGCGAACCCGAATGGGATGTTACTGAATACCGTTTTAGCGAAGCATTAGAAGAGTGATAACAATGAGTACAAACAACCTATTAAATACGGATAGCCTCCAAGGCTTCTTGTTCGGAAATGTCGGGATGCCCTTCATTATTGGATTAGCCGTCGGTTACTTTGCCAAGAAAACACTAAGAATCGCTCTCTTCATGGGAGGTTTAGCTATCGTCGTTATGTTTGCAACCGAGTATTACGGCTTCACCTCTATCACCGATGAAGGCTTGAAAAGCACAACAGCCATGGTCGTCAACGGTATGCAGAGCTTTTTTGGCTTTTTAACCGAACGCCTAAGCCATATCACCAGCCGTGGCCTAAGCGCAGTAGCTGGTTTCGCAGTAGGACTCAAGTTTGGCTAATCACAGCCCGCCGACTCCATCATGTTCGAACCTGAAGACCTAAAAAAACTAGCCACGTGGGAAATGCCTTTCGGTAAGTACGAAGGCAGGCTACTGATTGATTTACCCGAAGCTTACCTGCTCTGGTTCGAAGGTAAAGGCTTGCCAGAAGGTCAATTAGGTATGCTGATGAAACTGGCTATCGAAATAAAACTAAATGGCCTTGAATATTTGATCGCGCCCTTAAAAAAATCAAATCAACAAAAGAACACAAGTAATTTCTCCTGAAATCCCCACCAAAATAACCTAGAGTTAATAGTATTGCTCTATTCAGAGCATCTCTCACCACTAAAAAGAGCGGGGCTTTGCAGCATGAATCCACACCATCATTTATTATCTCGTCGGCAGTTCTTAATCACATCCATCGCAGTCACACTCGGGATTCCCGGTTGTTTCAGACCTGAAACAGTTAAAGGGACTAAAACACCGAAAACCACTACCCAACCATCAGAAACATCAGATCACGTCATTTATTACAGGCGTAACGATTCGGAGTATCTAACCTATAAACAACCCTTTAATAAGCGTATCCAAGTCTTTCCTAATGTGATTGCGGTGTGTTTAGATGAGCAAGGAGTACAAGAAGCTGTCCGCTACGCACGTTACTATCAATTGCCCGTTGCCATTAAAAGTGGTGGGCATAGCTTAGAAGGCTATAGTGTCAACGATAACGGCATGGTGATAGAACTATCCAAAATGAACCAGCTACTTTATGACCCTGCGAATAAAACACTAACGGCTCAACCTGGTTGCAAACTGGCTGATGTTTATGAATATTTGGACAGCTTTAACCGGCTGCTGCCCGCAGGCTCATGTGGAGGTGTTGGTTTAGCGGGGCTAACACTCGGAGGAGGCTACGGATTCTTTGCCAGAGAGAAGGGGCTAACCTGTGATAATTTACTCTCGACGCGTTTAGTGGATGGCTCAGGAGATACACATCAATCTATGGGGAGTGACTCACTTCTTTGGGGCAGTAAAGGAGGTGGAAATGGGAATTACGGTGTGACCACACAGTTTGTTTTTAAGACGCACCCGGCTCCACCTAATTTCACCTCCTATCTTTTCAAATTCTACCGACTAGACTCTTCGAAAGCTAAACAACTGGCACAGCTCTGGTTTAAGCAAATGCAAACATTACCCACTAGCTGTTACGGCTCTTACATACTAGGACATAGAGCCTTAACGATATTAGTAACCGATACCAAAGAGCAGCCTACACCAGCATTAAGGTCGATATTGCAAAAGCTAACGGCACAGGCAAGCAAAGTATATCCACCCAGTAAACGACCTATGTTAGAAGCACTAAGACGTTATCAAGGTCGTCCAGGGCCGTTATATTTTAAAAATGTATCAGCTGGATATTACCGATCATTTAACGACTTGGACAAAGTCTTCATTAAAGTCCATCAGCGAATGCGCCAGCAACGCGGTATGTTGCTGCAAATAAACACCTTAGGCGGTGCCATCAACAACCCTCAATTAGAACCAAGTGCAGCCTATCCACATCGCCAAGAATTATTCCTGGGAGAATTACAGGTTTACTGGGATAAAGAATCGCAAGGTAGTAGAGCTATCGAAAGCGTAATAGCGATTCAAACAATGATGAGAGAAAACGGCATTACAAAGCACTACAGAAACTACCCAGACATAGACCTTCCTAACTGGCAACAGTCGTATTACGGTAAGAACTATACACGTTTACAAAAGCTTAAACGACAATACGACCCTGATAACATATTTCAACACCCGCAAAGTATCGCTATCTAAGCTGCCTAACTACTTTTTCTAGGATAAATTAGCTTGCAATTAAGTTTGCAAGGCGTTGGCGAAAGGTGGCAGCCTGTTCATAATGGGTCGGAGCAAGCATATTAGTAATGGTATTAATCATCTCTTTAGCGGCTCCTTGATTGAACTCGAGATCCTTTTCTACAATGGCAAACAGATGATCCATTGCTTCATCGTAGCTGTAGAGTGAAACATGATGCACGGCAAGGTTGAACCGTGCTTTATCATCATCTGGGTTGCTGAGGAGTTGTGCGGAAAGCGTTTGTCTATCCGGTATGTTTTTTGCGAGCTCTGCAAAGGTAAGTTGTCCTGAAAGTGCCTTGCCCATGTCGGTCTGCTTGTCTACTTCGGGAATCTTGGCGAAAAGCCCTTGTGCTTGTTCTAGCTCACCCATATCAATAAAGATTTGTGTCATATCCATAGCAATGCGCGTGTTACTAGGATCTTGTTGAATCGCTTGTGTGAGTAGTAAGATTGCGGCGGGCGTGTCCCCTGAGAGGTGTTGATCGCGTGCTTGTTCACGCAGTAAATCGGATTGGCGAAATACGCCATAATCTTTTAGCAAGGCTCGAGCTTCCACTTCTTGAAGCTGTCCTTCTTCTGTTCGGATAGGCTCACCATCCTTAAACACCATTAGCGTTGGGATGTTTTTGATACCGTATTGTTTGGCTAACGCTGCTTGCTCATCAATATCAATTTTTGCAAAAATGAAATCACTTGCAAACTCTTTGGCGAGGTTTGTAAACAATTCGTCCATCATCGCGCATGGCTCTGATGAAACCACCATGAATTCGACAAGGACAGGAAGTTTATGAGAATTGAAAATAACAGATTGTGCAAAATTGCCTTCACTCACTTCAAATACAAAAATGTCTTTGCTCATAATATCTCCAACCAAGGGGGTCTATTGATGTCTAATGCATTAAAAAATCATGCGATGATAGCAGGTCTTAAGACTAACTCCTCTTCTTAAACATGATAGGGTGCGATTAAAAGTGATGCTTTTGTAGTTGCGGGTGACGACTGTATGGACACAGGAGGT
>CAZDMX010000167.1:0-5562 GCA_964506085.1 uncultured Thiothrix sp.
CTTTTTGTCCCAGCTTGAATGATCTCAAATCGTTGCATAGCGCAACTATGCGCCTCTTGAGATCATCCAATCTGGAACAAAAATTCTGCGCCAAGTTCCGCATCTTATTTAATCCTGAGTCCTTAAAATAACCGCTGTGCCATAAACGTAAATTTCAGCAGCTCCCTGAGTAATACTTGACGTTGAAAACCGCACATTCAAGATAGCATTCGCTTCAACTGATTCAGCTTGTCTTATCATTCTATCCATCGCCTCTTCACGCGACTCCTGGAGTAATTCGGTATAGCTGGTTAGCTCACCACCGAACAGGTTTTTAATAGAGGATAAAATATCACGTCCGGCATGTTTGGCTCGCACCGAGCTGCCTTGTACCAAACCCAAATGCTTAACTATCTTCTTGCCGGGCATGGTTTCTAAATTGGTTATATTCATAATCTGTTTTTTCTTGCAGCCTCTACGAAATCCGGAGAAATAAAACTATTCTCAACCTCACGTTGGGTTTGTACAAGCTTATTCACTTGTTTGGGAATAACCTGCTTAAGATCACGCATGAGTGAACGATAGGCTGGATTATGGTGAGGCATGTTAAATTGATCCGCAAGGTACGCCGCTTCCAATGAGTATAGAATATTACCCCAATATTTTTGCCCCTTTATTTCTGCATCGGACCAAAGTTGCATGGTTTTTTCTAACGGGACTTTTAAATCTTTCTCTTGCTGGCTTAACACTTGCATGATGTCTTTTTTTTGTCTGGCCGTAATAATCAATTTGATCATTTTTTTAGTCGTAGTCAACAACGCCTCATCATGTTTCCCCAGATACATTAATAAGCGCTGTGCAATCGGATCGGGAAAATAATAAAGCCGAGTAACTTTATTTTTTTTCTGCTTCTTTGAGGACGCGCGTTGATGTAAATTATGTCTAGCTTCTATTAAATTAGAAGCTAACAAACCTGCTGTATCACCCATTTTCCTACTGACTCTTTTTCTGGCATTAACAATTTTTGCATGCAGTACTTTAGCATCCTCATAAAACTTACTCTGCACTGCAACACTATCCTGAGTTGTCGCTGACAAGATCATCGCATATCGAATTTCAAGATTAACCTGTTTATACAACTTGCCGTGCAATTCACTCTCATCTTTAAATGTCTTCAACATCTTTTTTAGCAGAGGTTCATGATTTTTGTGATTAGGTTTTAATTTTCTAATCTTGACCTTCATTTTATCCAGCCCTTCAAGACTGGCACGTAGCTGTCGATATTCCTGCCCTAAGGGTCGATATGTACGATCAACAAAGCTATACTCGTCTAGATTCAATTCCTGTTCTAAACGGAACTCGCTTTTTGCATGTCTATATTCTGCTTTCCAGTCGGATAGTTTTACTCCGATCAGCACCGCTATTACAAAAACACCGCCTAAACTCATTAACAAGAACAGCGCACGATTTTCTTTAGTCAATGTTTTACGGGCGGGTGATTTACGGAAAAATAGAATAACGGTGATCATCAAAGCAATCACAAAAACAAAAAACAGACCCTGAACAAAAGCAGGAAAATCGATCATGACGTGGTAAAAGTCCATAGAAAGGAGTTCGCTGGAACTATATCAAGTTATGGATTGTCCTTGCAAGACTGAATACAGCTGTCACCCTTTAAAAATGGCTTACGGTCTAAAAACTATGCTCAAGCGTTAGCATAACTCGTCGAGGAAGAGTTATAGCAGAAAACCATTTATGCTTAATTGCACGTAGCATTGGAACCATTAATATTTTATTTGTGTGGTAATAAATTATAGCGCTTTATTCAAAGCCTCTACACTTTCCTGTGTCGCAAAATAAGACATGTGATCACTAACGACTTCCTCTACTTTCATTGCAGGGTTTCTGCCTTCTTTTATATGCTTCATACTACTCATTTTTACCGCCACATCGTTATGTTCCGAAAAGAGTGTATCTGAGAGCACATCATAGGCTGCTAGTTTGCTTCGTTGCATGGCAAACTTTACGTATTTTTTATATCCTTGTTCTTCGTCTACATTGATAGATAATTTCTGTGTGCTTCCAGCGACAAGGTGATAGGGTATTTGCGGATCGGGTGAGCTAAACAGCGCTTGGGTGAACTCTGAGTCTTCTCCCATTTGATCTAAGGTATCATCAATAGAATCTATCAATTTCATCATTCCGGCGACAGCGACACCACCCACAGGAATGGTGGTAAGACCATTTAAGATTAACGTCAGGCTGCCAAATGCCCACTTCCTGATCATTCCAACACCCTTGCTTTTGATCCCTGCCCAGGGCGAACCATTATTGGGAGTACCCAACATAACCAGTTTATTTACCAGCTTATTACCGTCTTCCTGTTCTATCATCCAGCGAGACACCAAGCCACCCATAGAGTGAGCGACTATATCTAGCTGTTTTTTATGCCCTGCCGACAACCCTACTTGCTGGAGTTTTTCTTTGAATAGTTGGGCGGTTTCCTGAATCGGAGTATTCAGGTTTTCATAATCAAAGCAGAGAATTAGATCATATTTTTCATTGATTCGGCTTTCATCTTCTAATAAAAAATTTACTGCTCCTGCCATAGATTTGGTTTCACCAATAATGCCGTGGATAAACACAAGCACCTTATCAGCCTTGGTGACTTCTTCTTTTATGATATCCATATCGTCATTAAAATCTACAACTTCGGTTTCACCACCTTTTCCATTTCCATCACCTTTTCCAAACTGAGGAATAGCCAAGCGCACCGTATCTTTATCTAGCTTTAATGCACTATAGGTTATTTTCTGGAAATAGAGTTTCAGCGAATTCCCTAATCCTCGCGTTAGTTCTTTGGCAGCTTTTCCTTTTGCCTGTGTCAAATCAGGTAAGCTTTCAATCATAATTCGTGTTTTATCACCAGCAGCAACGGCATAGCCTAGTGGATAATAAAATTCGCCATCAAAGGCAAAAGGCAATACCTGTTCATCATCTTTTAGTTTGGCATCAACGGAAATAACTAAAGGGTTCTCAGCCGTAACAGTTTCGATACCAGCAGGAGAGCCATCAGTAGATACTTCACGAGTTGAGGGTAACTCTATTTTAATAACACTTAAATCTGACTGTGTACTTCTACTTGCACTGGTAGCAAAAGAAAAGGCGGGGGTAATACTATTATCCTGAAGAGCCACGGGCGTAGCCATATTGCCTAGCTTCGCAGCTTCCAAACCACGACTAGCCTCAGCCTGGGTTTCCAGGCTGATAGATGCTTTTAAAGAGTGCGGCTCTACTTCAACACTCAAACCTAGCGAAGCCGCTACATCATTAGGGATCATAATATTTTCAAGAGGACGAATCGTAGTCACAGTCAAAGACTTTGTAGTCCAATCAGCCAGTTTTGGTTTTTTCCGGCGAAAACCACGCGTATTCGCATAATCCATTGCCTCATCCAGTACATTTGCTAATCCATTACTCCCCCGCGTTGCCGACCTACTGGCAACTGGATCGAGATCAATATCATAAATCTCCAAGCCTTCCTGCTCTAGTAAGCTCGCATTGAATTCCGTTTCACTAATAATCAACTTAAGAATATCTTTGCTCTCTGAAATACCTTGTGCGTACAGCTCATCATCGACAAAAGCCTCAATCATTTCACCATCAAATATCTTCACCTCAGGCTTAGCATGTACCAGATTCGCTGATCCATTATCGTTATCCATAAAGTCTTGAGGACGTAGCCACATACCATTGTCAGAGGCCGATTGAATGCTTCCATCCAGAGGGTTAAAAAACAACAATGCGCAATACAGTGGACGAGTCTGTCTTGGGTTAAGTCGTAATTCCAGACCAAATTCCGGAGCAACCCACAAGTTTTGTTGTTGTTCATAGCGCAGTTCTAAATCTTCATCAATGGTCTCGCCATTCGCATGTGTAATAACGAGTTGTATGGCATCATCGGTTAGTTTATTGCTACTACTTATATTTTCCAGTTCAAGTTTATGCTGCCATTTCGCCATGTGCTCCAATTGACGCAAAGCTTTTTTGGCCGTCTTTTCCGTATAGCCACCCTCAGTGGGTTTAAACATCGGGTGTTCATCAATGACTTGCGACACGGTATAGCGATTGTCTTTGGCGATTAAACGGTAGCTTGCATCGGCAGGGTTCTCCTCTATAAATTTAGAAGCTTGAGCATCACCATTGATACGCTTTAACACGTCGCTTGCAGTATGAACGCCTTGCTCATCTCCGGTAATTTCAATAGCTAGCTTGACTCTAGCCTGATGAACGACATCCGCCAGATAGGCTTCTGTTTTATCAAGCGAATGCCCCTCATCAATATCCAGCACACTTCGCTCAGATTCCACCGCTTTAATCGTTGCGGTTGTGCTTTCTGAGGCTGCCTCCCCACCCTTCATCTCTTTAAACAAGGCTAATACATCGCCTATTTTCATGCGGTGTATCGCACCCGCATTGACCGACCATTGGTTGTTTTTTGCGGTAACGATTAATTTTACTGACTGAATGCCGCCCCCAAGGAACTCCTCGTTAACGTCTCCGCCTTTAATTCCCACAACTTGTGGATGTTGCTTTTGAACTAACCCTTGTACCTGCTGATTAATCTTTGCAACGATATTTCGATAACTCAATGAGCTGGAGGTAGCCTCTAATGTTTTACATAAATAATGCGTAAATGCACCATGTCGCTTACCCTCAATCACTAACTCTTTGGAAAGCTCACTATCGTGACACCCTGATAAAAAGACATGCTTACCTTCCGGCAAAGCACGCATATTATTGACCCAACCCTCAGCCTTGGCCGTCTCAAAAAATACATATTTCTCAAGCGTACGATTTTGTACGTCTGAACTCGCATGACGCACTGATATACTGTTTACGTTACCCGCACCACGAGTTCCACTACCAGAATGGCAGCAATCAAAGATAATCAGGATGTGTGGATTTTTTTTAGCTAAGCCAGCAATCAAAAAGCGTAATTCTTTATCGGCAAGATCACCTGCACCCACTCGACTATCATGACAAACGATGGTTTCATTCTGCCGATCAGGCTCACTATCCCAAAACTCCACAGGCGCTTGTTCCTGAGAACCGTGCCCAGAGTAATAGACAACAACCGTATCATTCTCTTCTGCCTTAGATAAATGGGTTTTAAAGCCATTTATCACATTGGCTTTGGTAGCATCACTACTTTTTAACACTAAAACATTTTCGCTTTTTGCCGCATATCGGCCTTTCAGCACTCTGGCAAAACGCTCAACATCATTATGACAACCGCTTAAATCAGGAACACTTCCTGCATAATCATTGATGCCGATTAAAAGAGCATATATAGCCATAGACTACCCCTCAGTGATGATACGAACTTGATAGATAAAGTAGTTACCATCAGAAAGAGCACCTCTCCCCTACTGTCCTACTTAGGGAAAAGGGTTAGGGTATTATGATAAATCATGAACTTAGCTTGACTTTCTACCCCTCCCAAATCCTCCCCACTTCGACAAGGCTCAGTGCATCGCCTGCTAGGGAGGGTGTTTTCGTGCTTTCTAAATGGTAACTATT
>CAZDMX010000168.1:0-5317 GCA_964506085.1 uncultured Thiothrix sp.
AATGTACAGAAATCTCATCAAATAGGACTTACCTTTTTTGTTACCGCTTTATGGTTATTGCATCCCATGCAATCAACCACCGTACTCTACGTCATCCAGAGAATGACCGAATTAAGTGCTACTTTCATGATAACTGGTTTAATATTCTATCTTTATGGAAGAGAAAAATTAGCAGATAAAAAACTTCAGGGATTAATGATTCTTTATGTAGGAGTAGGACTCAGTTTATTATTTGCTATTTTAAGCAAGGAAAATGGGATATTACTGGTAGCCTACATTCTAGTCATTGAGTTCTTCTTGTTACAACCCTTGAAGCACAAACCGCCACAAAATTTTTATTACTGGTTAGTGCCTGTGGTAATAATTCCGTTTATCAGTATTCTGATTTATCTTGGAATACATACGGACCCAGATACCTTTAAAAGTCGTAACTTTACTCTAGTAGAACGCTTGCTGACCCAACCCCGTATTCTGTTTGATTATATCCATCAAATCCTCATCCCCAATATAAGTGACTTCACCCTGTACCATGATGACTATGTGGTTTCCCGCAATCTATTAACTCCATGGACAACATTACTGGCCATAGCTGGAATTATAATACTGATAGCAACAGCATTTGTATTGAGAAAGAAGAAACCCTTGATTGCTTTTAGCATAGCTTGGTTTCTTGCAGGGCATCTTATTGAATCGACTGTTCTACCTCTGGAACTGTATTTTGAGCATAGAAACTATTTACCCATATTGGGTATTGTACTTTCACTCTCTTGGTATGCTTATCAATTTTTTCATACTCATAAAAAAATCACGCTAGCCACCAGTTTCAGTATTCTAGCTTTATATTCATTCATTGTTTTCCAAAACTCAACACTCTGGGGAAAACCTCTAGAGCTAGTCGTCAACTGGCATAAAGCCCACCCACAATCCATTCGGGCACAAATAGAATACTTATCAGCGGTTAAACGCTATGGTCTTCCCGCAGATCTAATTAACAAAGACCAACCCGACACTACAACAAAAAATACAATGCTTTTATCGATGCAAGCCGTATCTAAATTACCTGACGCTTGTTCCTCGAATAACGTGAGCGTTGAGATGCTTGAATCAACTTTAACCGTGCTTAAAAACAACGTAGTTCACTCGTCTGCGGTGTCAAGTCTCAATAATTTCAATAAAAACTGGCGCGCAGGAAAGTGCAACCACATTACTAATAAAGATATGGAATCTTTTTTATTGAAGTTAGCATCATTAAACAATGTACATAACTCAAAAGAATTTGCCTATCTGGTACATCTATTTCTGTCAGAGATATACAGACAAAGGCAAGATTTCAATAATACGATGATTCATATTAACAGTGCATACAGGTATTATCCGACTATATCGACCCTTAAGCTTCGTGCCATGTATTTCATGACTGCGGGGCTTTACGAAGAAGCCTTCGAGGTTCTTAGAGAGACCTCATTGATAAGCACAGGTGTTAGAAAACGCCTAGTATTAAAAATTAGACAGCAAGAGCTAGATCATTTAAAGAAAATTATAAATAATAAAATTAACGTAGTACGTCAATTTTAGCTCAAAGTTAAGCGGCTCTATTCATTATCAGCTAAAAAATTAGAGCCTTCATCGACTGCTACCATCTGATAACTTAACGTGATAACTGCCAAGTTCTTTGGTTTGATCGTAATTTCCTAAGTGGAGATGTAATACATACTATGCTTCTTCCCTATTGATTTAAATAAGATTTAAAATGGTCATTTAACCGTTTCAAACTACCACAAAATGTTAAGCCTACTGTCAGCTACAACCCTTAAACTGACACTACTGGTAAAACAATAAAAACAACGGGCATAACAATAATAATGAATAGCTACTCCATCATTCTTCCGGCTAAAAATGAGGCAGAAAGCCTTAAAATATTACTCCCAAAGCTCACCAAAGCTCACCCTCATGCCGAAATCATCGTGGTCAATGATGGGTCTACCGACGACACTCTTTTTATATGCGAAGAAAATAACGTAAATGTGGTTAGCCATCCATACGGAATCGGCAATGGTGCTGCCATTAAATCAGGCGCAAGACAAGCGACGGGGGATGTTTTGGTCTTTATGGATGCTGATGGACAGCATAAGCCAGAAGACATAAATCGTCTCCTTCACAAGGTTGACGAGGGTTATGACTTAGTGGTTGGAGCTAGGAGCAAAACATCTCAAGCTTCGATAGCTAGAGGCTTTGCAAATGGTCTATATAACAAGCTTGCAAGCTACGTCACTTCTCGTCCTATTGAGGATTTAACATCAGGGTTTAGAGCTGCGAAAGCAGATAAATTCAAAGAATTTATTTATTTATTACCTAATGGTTTTTCATACCCAACAACTAGCACTATGGCGTTTTTTAGAGCTGGGTATGCAGTAACTTATATTCCCATTGAAGCGCCAAAACGCATAGGTAAAAGCCATATCAACCTGATGCGTGATGGAGTTCGTTTTGTACTCATTATTTTCAAAATAGGGACTCTCTACTCACCTTTAAAGATTTTTCTACCTATGGCATTAGCCTTCATCAGTACGGGAATTAGTTATTATCTATATACCTATTTAACTGCTGGTCGCTTTACGAATATGAGCGCATTGATGTTCACCACAGGTACTCTTATGTTTTTTATGGGCCTTATCTCTGAACAGATCACTGCTTTATTATATAAAACGGAGACAGCTCTCACGCCATCATCTCTTACTCCACAAAACGCTATGAAAACAACTGATCAAACGGTTATGGAAGTAGAAAATTGAAAGCAGTAATACTAGCAGGAGGCTTGGGTACAAGAATCTCTGAAGAAACCCATTTAAAACCAAAACCCATGATTGAGATAGGCGGAAAACCTATTTTGTGGCATATCTTAAAAATGTACTCTTCTCATGGAGTGAATGATTTCATTATTTGTTGTGGCTATAAGGGCTACGTCATTAAAGAATATTTTGCCAACTACTTCTTGCACATGTCTGATGTAACATTTGATATAAAACATAACAAAATGGAAGTACATCAACAGAAAGCTGAACCATGGAAAATAACATTGGTTGATACTGGAGATGATACATTAACAGGGGGACGTTTAAAGCGTGTAGCTGATTATGTTGGTGACGAAAAAGCTTTTTGTCTTACCTACGGTGATGGGGTATCGGATATCGACATCTCTTCTCTCATTAATTTCCATTTTGAACATGGTCGATTAGCAACAGTTACAGCGGTTCAACCGCCAGGGAGATATGGAACATTAGATATAGATAACTCCACCGTGCATGGCTTCAAAGAAAAACCTAAAGGTGATGGAGCTTGGATAAATGGTGGTTTCTTTGTACTTTCACCCAAATGTATTGACTATATTGACGGAGACCAATCCAGCTGGGAGGGTGAGCCTCTTATTGAAATTGCACAATCAGGCAACCTAAAAGCATATAAACATGAAGGTTTCTGGCAACCAATGGATACACTTCGTGATAAAAACCAATTAGAAGAAATATGGGCTTCTAAAAAAGCACCTTGGAAAAACTGGTAATACATTTGTTCTCCAATCAATATAAAAATCGTAAAGTATTAGTCACGGGGCATACTGGTTTCAAAGGAAGTTGGTTGTCTCTTTGGTTGTCTCAATTGCAAGCTACGGTGTGTGGCTATTCTCTTCCACCCAACACCCACCCAAACCATTGGGATTTACTAAAGCTAGATATGGAAAGTCATTACGAAGATATTCGGAATGCTCATGCTATTTCTGAGGTTTGTAAAAAATTTGAGCCAGAAATTGTGTTCCATTTAGCCGCCCAACCACTTGTTAGACCTTCTTATGATGCACCATTGGAGACATGGGAAACCAATGTCATGGGAACGGCTAATCTACTACAAGCCTGTCGTCAAATACCCAGCGTTAAAGCTGTCATTATTATTACTTCTGATAAATGTTATAAAAACCAGGAGTGGTCATGGGGGTATAGAGAGAATGACAGGCTAGGTGGCCATGATCCCTATAGTGCCAGCAAAGCTGCCAGTGAATTAGTTGTTGATAGCTTTAGACAATCATTTTTCAATCAACCTAACAGCCCTCTTATTGCTTCAGTTAGAGCGGGTAATGTCATTGGTGGCGGAGATTGGGCAGAAGACAGGCTAATCCCTGACTTAGCACGAGCTGTCAGTGAAGATAATACTGTTGAAATTCGCTCACCCAATGCCACTCGTCCTTGGCAACACGTCTTGGAATCTCTTTCTGGATACTTACTTCTTGGCCAAAAGCTTCTGGAAGGCAAGAAAGATTTTGCCGAAGCTTGGAATTTTGGACCCGATTTATCAGGAAATCGTAAAGTAATTGAAGTTTTACAACAGATGAAAACACAATGGCCTGAGTTAAAATGGAACCTTAAAGAAAAGGGTCATGTCCATGAGGCCAACCTGCTTTATTTAGATAGCTCTAAAGCACAGAAGAGACTTGGCTGGCATCCTACATGGGGTCTTGAAGCTGGGATTAAAAATACTGCCGACTGGTATCGTAGTTTACAATGGGACAATAAATGCTTTTCTCATTCTCAACTTGATCAATATATATCAGAAGCACAAAATAAGAAGATCGGTTGGGCTAGCTAGAATGAATATTTCATCAACACCACTTTCTGGCGTTAAGCTCGTTGAGCATACTTCTCTTGAAGATCAGCGTGGAAAGTTTTCCCGACTATTTTGTTCCGAAGCACTTCAAGATGTTTTTGGTGATCGAAAGATTGCCCAAATCAACCATTCAACAAACGTGTTTTCTGGAACCATCAGAGGCTTACATTATCAACTCCCTCCTCATTCAGAAATGAAGCTAATTCGCTGCACTCAAGGACGTGTGTGGGATGTGGCTTTGGATTTAAGAGTTAACTCAGAGACTTTTCTTCAGTGGCACGGTGAAGAGTTATCAGCTGAAAATGGTAAAATGATCGTTATTCCTGAAGGTTGTGCACATGGTTTTCAAGCACTTGATGACCATTCTGAATTGCTCTATCTACACACAGAGGTCTATCACTCTCCTTCTGAAAGAGGGATAAGGCATGACGACCCAAGGCTAAATATCGATTGGCCACTTGAGGCTACACATATTTCTGATCGTGATACTAACCATCCTTTACTTAATTTATCATTCGAGGGGGTTCAGTTATGAATTGTCGTCATTGCCATCAACCACTCCAACATATCTTTTTGGATTTAGGCTTTGCCCCTCCATCTAATGCCTACCTCTCTCAAGCTGATTTGAAAAAACCAGAAACTTATTTTCCATTAAAAGTTTTTG
>CAZDMX010000168.1:5344-5554 GCA_964506085.1 uncultured Thiothrix sp.
ATAGTAGCTCAGACGAACTATTTACTGATGATTATGCCTATTTTTCTTCTATCTCAAAAACCTGGTTAGAACATTCAGCTTCTTATGCTACCTCTATCATTAATCGGCTCAAACTGGATAAAACAAGCCATGTAATAGAAATCGCTTCAAATGATGGTTACTTACTAAAAAACTTTAAACAAGCTGAAATTCCATGTCTTGGCATTGAGC
>CAZDMX010000169.1:0-5459 GCA_964506085.1 uncultured Thiothrix sp.
TTAAAAAGCCAAAAGCACGTTCTTTAAAAAAAGAGGTTTCGTTACCTCCTTTAAGCATACTTGCACAACCTCCTGCTGATCAGGGAAAAAATAATCCAGAACACCTAGACATGACGGCTAATAAAATTGTTGAAGCACTTGGACATTTTGGTGTGCGTGAGGTGACGGTCGATAGTTGGTATCCAGGCCCCGTTATTACCCGTTACGAACTACAGCTTAATGCCAGCACAAAAGTAAGTAAGGTCTCTAGCCTGGCAAAAGATTTAGCCCGTAATCTGGGCGTACATAGTGTAAGAATTGTTGAAGTTATCCCTGGCAAAACGACCATTGGTTTTGAAGTACCTAATGAAAAGAGGGATATGGTCACTATTGGCAGTGTTCTGGAGTCGAAGCTTTTTAAGGATTCCCCCTCTGCTTTAACGATGGCATTAGGTAAGGATATTTCAGGTTATCCCGTCATTGCTGATCTTGGGAAAATGCCGCATTTGTTAGTAGCAGGTACAACCGGGGCAGGTAAGTCTGTTGCGGTAAACGCAATGATCATTAGCTTCCTGTATAAGGCTACCGCTGATGAGGTCAAGATGATTATGATTGACCCTAAAATGCTGGAGCTAAGTATTTATGATGATATCCCGCATTTGCTGACACCTGTTGTCACGGATATGAAAGATGCTGCAAGTGCATTACGCTGGTGTGTGGCTGAAATGGAACGCCGCTACTTACTGATGTCTAAACTCAAGGTGCGTAATCTTACCGGTTTTAATACAAAAGTTCAGGATGCGATAGATCGTGGTGAGCCTATTATTGATCCGCTCTATGATGCGACTAAAAGTCTGGAGGTTACTCCGCAAGGCTTAGAACCATTGCCTCAAATTGTGATAGTAGTGGATGAGTTTGCTGACATGATGATGATTGTTGGTAAAAAAGTTGAAGAGCTTATTACACGATTAGCTCAAAAAGCCAGAGCCGCCGGTATTCACCTGATACTCGCGACACAGCGCCCATCCGTTGATGTTATTACGGGTCTAATCAAGGCTAACATCCCAACTCGTATCGCATTTAATGTATCTACCCGAGTAGATTCACGTACTATTCTAGATCAGGGTGGTGCGGAACAACTACTAGGGCAGGGGGATATGCTTTATCTACCGCCAGGTACCGCGATGCCAAATCGTGTACATGGAGCTTATGTGAGTGATCAGGAAGTTGAAGATGTGGTAGCCTATATTAAAACTCAAGGGGAACCAGACTATATTAGCGCTGTCATAGAAGAAGCTCCGAGCAATTCATCAGGCATACCTGGTTTAGAACCATTAGCCGATAAAAAGTCAGAGTCAGATCCTCTCTATGATGAAGCTGTACATATAATTACAGAATCTCGTAGAGCCTCAATATCCTATCTTCAGCGTCGTTTAAAAGTGGGTTATAACCGTGCTGCGACAATGATTGAAGATATGGAATCGGCAGGAGTGGTGAGTGCTGTACAGTCCAATGGGACAAGAGAAGTGATAGCACCACCGCCTGTAAAAGATGATCAGGGAATATTATGATAAGTAGTACATTTAAAAAAATAACCACCACGCTATTAAGTGTTGTATTCATAACAGGACTAACCGCCTCGGCACAGGCTGCTACTGATGCACGTAAAAAACTGAATACATTTTTTACCAGCGTTAATACTATGCAAGGTTCGTTTATACAGCAGCTTTATAGCAAACAGGGTAAGGTTAAAGAAACTACCAAAGGGCAGTTGTATTTACAACGTCCTGGTAGATTCCGCTGGATATACGCACAACCTGATCCACAGCAGATCATCTCAGATGGGAAAAATATCTGGATTTATGATCAGGATCTTGATCAAGTAACCGTAAAACCCTTGAACAAGACGATTACCAGCACACCTGCGGCCATTTTAATGCAAAAATCAATTCCAGATAGCCAGTTTAAAGTAACCGAGATGGATGCAGCGACAAGTGGTTGGAGCTGGTTTTATTTAGAGCCACACCGCAAAAATGCCGACTTTAAAGCGATGCAGCTTGGTCTGGACAAGCAGGGTAATCTAAAACAAATGGTACTGTATGACAAAATTGGTCAAAAAACGGTTATTACTTTTAATACCACTTCCAATATTCCGATTAAAGCAAGCCGGTTTAGTTTTACACCACCCGCTGGCGTAGACGTAATTGGCAAGCCACAAGCCTAGGAACTGTCCTAGATGTCGTTTTAGAACTTGTTTGAAGACCAAGACTATCGTCCATTAGCCGATCGAATGCGGCCACACTGCCTGGAGGACTTCTCCGGGCAGCGTCATCTACTAGAATCGGGTAAACCTTTAAGAGAAGCGATTGAGCATGATCGCCTACATTCCATGTTGTTCTGGGGGCCTCCTGGAACAGGGAAAACGACACTAGCCCGCTTAATCGCCCATCACTGCGGTGCGGAATTTATTTCCCTTTCTGCCGTGCTATCAGGGGTGAAAGATATTAGGGGTGCTGTCGCTCAGGCTAAGCAAATTCGTACTGAGAAGAACTTGCCAACTGTCTTGTTTGTAGATGAAGTACACCGTTTTAACAAATCTCAGCAAGATGCTTTTTTACCGCATATAGAAGATGGTACATTCTTTTTTATTGGTGCTACTACCGAAAACCCCTCATTTGAACTCAATAACGCATTATTATCACGGGTACGTACTTATGTGCTTCAATCGCTAGATGAAGCGGGGATTCGTGAGATTATTGAACGTGCGTTAGCTGATGAAGAATATGGTTTAGGAAAACTAAATATTAAACTTGATCCAGATGCGATGAGTCTCTTGATTCACTCAGCTGATGGAGATGCAAGACGCGCGTTAAACTGGTTAGAGATTGCATCTGACCTTGTCAGTTTCAATGAGAGCAAGGATGACTCAAGTGCAACCATATCAGCAGCGATGATAACGAATGTCGCGCAGGAGTCTATGCGGCGTTTTGACAAGGGTGGTGATATTTTCTATGAACAAATCTCCGCATTGCACAAATCAGTTAGAGGCAGTCATCCTGATGCAGCACTATACTGGCTGTGTCGAATGCTCGAAGGCGGTTGCGATCCTCTCTATATAGCTCGCAGAGTCGTTCGTATGGCCTCAGAAGAAGTTGGCAATGCTGATCCAAGGGGGTTAACGCTAGCACTGAATGCTTGGGAAACCTATGAGCGTTTAGGCACACCTGAAGGCGAACTTGCAATTGCACAAGCGGTCATTTATTTGGCTTCTGCACCGAAAAGTAACGCAGTGTATATGGCCTATAACGCAGCTAAGCAAGCCGTAAAAGATTCTGACTCAGCAGCTGATGTTCCCGTTCACTTAAGAAATGCGCCAACTCAGTTTATGAAAAACCTTGATTATGGGAAAGAATATCGTTATGCCCATAACGAAAATGATGCTTATGCTGCTGGGGAGTCCTATTTCCCTGAGAGTATGGGTGAACAACAGTATTACTTTCCTGTTGAACGTGGTTTGGAAATTAAGATAAAACAGAAGCTTGAGTGGTTGCGTAGCCTTGATAAGAAGCAACCCATCCGAGACCCCTAGATTTTAAAATTCTCACCCAGATACACTTCACGTACTTTTTTATCGGCTAGTATGACATCGGGTACTCCAGAGATCAGTATTTTACCATCGCTTAGAATATAAGCTCGATCACAAATATCCAGTGTCTCTCGAACATTATGATCAGTAATTAACACCCCAATGCCGCGTTCTTTAAGATGCGTAACAATCTTTTGGATTTCGATAACAGAGATGGGATCAACACCTGCAAAAGGTTCATCCAGCAAGATAAACTTGGGTTCGGTAGCCAAAGCTCTGGCGATTTCAACCCGTCTACGCTCTCCACCTGACAAACTGATTCCCAGACTGTCACGAATATGTGTAATCTGAAATTCTTCCAGCAAGCTTTCCAGTTTTTGCAATCGTTGTTGTTTATTGAGTTCTTTACGGAGTTCAAGAATTGAAAAAATATTTTGTGTAACGGTAAGTTTCCGAAAAATACTCGCTTCTTGGGCTAAATAACCTAAGCCTTTTCTGGCTCTGAGATGAATAGGTAAAGCTGTAAGGTCTTCATCATCAATACGCACCTGGCCTTTATCAATGGGAACTAATCCAACTACCATATAAAAACAGGTTGTCTTACCTGCGCCATTAGGGCCGAGTAATCCAACCACTTCCGAACTTTTCACATCAAGTGAAATTCCCGTCAGGATGATTTTTTTACCATAGCTTTTGTGTAGGTTTGTTGCCGATAAGATGGCCATGTTGTGATACTACCTTATTGAGCCGGATAGAAAATAGCTCTGACACGGTCATTCGATTTTTTGCTAGCTTTCTTTGAACTGCCAGCTTTGAGTTCCCCTGTCTTTGTTGAGTATTGGATATGTTGACTACTGAAAGTATCTTTGTCCTGCGAGAGTGTTGCGTTACCGGCAAGGATAAGCTTTTTTTCTTTAACCAGATAGCGAACCGTATTGGCTTTACCTTTTGCCCATTTACCATCATCCATTTTTTGTTCAAAGGATACCGGTGAACCTGTCGCTACTATTCTATTAATGACATTATTGGGGGCAAAGATTTCTATCTTAGAGGCCTGGATTTTCAAGGTGCCTTGAACAATGGAAACCCCTCCCTCATAAACGGCATAGCCTTTAGCTTTATTAAAGGTAACGGAGCTAGCATCAATTTTAATGGGTTTTTGCGTGTCGATAGTTAAAGCAGATAAAGCTGGGCTAAATAGTATGAGACTTAGAGCTAATACAGATACAGTGAGCCTAGCTTTATTCTTTTGGAGTATCAGTTGCTGGCGTATATTCCGCATGTACATTGGATTTTAACCTGGTTGTTTGAGTGAGGAGGTCTTCGCTCATGCCTATGGCTGTTATTATACTGCCATCTGTAGTTTTTAATATGACTTTCGCATCAGTACTAACTTGCTGCGTAGAAGGCGAGTAATGCAGATCCGATGTTTCTATATTAAAGCCGACAGTGGTTTTGCTCTCAGGTTTGTCAATAGTGACCCTGCCTTTAAACTGCATATCACCCGCTGCATTTTGTTCTGCTTTGCTAGCTTTGATAGTTAGCGCGTTTCCTGCATTATTTACGATGATAGCGGGTTTATAGATTTCACTCTTCTTCGTATTACGTTGATGGACAAAATGTTCACCCGATACGCTTAAACGCTTATTACCTGCTGAATCTGTAACGTATAAAGTAAATCCGCTTAGGTAATAATCAATCTTACTGGTATCCAACTTTTCGGTAAACACTTGTTGAGTACGCCATAAGCTATGCAACCATGTAGCTGCTCCAGCGACAAGGATGGCTAATACTAGAAAAATAACACCGCTGTAGCGCATAGTATTTTCTGAAATATCCTTTAACCTAAAAAACGCAGTTGAAACTACTGCGAATGCCTATAGCACTGAATCTA
>CAZDMX010000170.1:0-5445 GCA_964506085.1 uncultured Thiothrix sp.
TTTATCTTCAGCACTCTAGTCATTCTCGCTACGTTTCAACTGCGTTTTCTAGGTTTAAATCTCCCCCAGCCCCTCTTTTCAATGAGGGGAGCTTTTATGAATATTTACACAGTCTTTGGAGCATTCCTCGCTCCCATGCTCCTGCGTGGGAGTGTATAGCTGACGCTCCAGCGTCCAGTTACCAGTAAACCCGCACTGCCGCTTCAGTAATTGTTCGGGTGTGATTAAAAGTGATGCTTTTGTAGTTGCGGGTGACGACTGTATGGACACAGGAGGTAGGGTAACGCATGGAGCAGTTACCGAGGAACGAACCCCAACATGGCGCTACTCTGTTGGGGTTCCTACGTCACCCGCAACCTTACAAATTATGGTTTTTTTCACATTGACATCACTTTTAATCGCACCCTAATTGTTCCATATGATAGCATGTGATAGCATATGTGAATATGATTAGTATAAGCGTCAGAAAAATTGATAATGAAGTGGCTCAACGGTTACGCGCCAGAGCGGCGGCGCATGGTGTTTCGATGGAAGAGGAGGTGCGCCGTATTATTAAGCAAGCCGTAACAAGCCCCGAAAACCTTGGTGATATAGCCGTGAGCTTCTTCGGTAAGAAAAACGGCGTTGAACTTGAGCTACCAGAGCATCAACCCCATCAGCCTTTATCATTTGAGTAGTTGATGATTCTACTCGACACTAATATCGTTTCTGAATTTATGCGCCCAGTCCCCCATGCAAATGTCATTGCATGGTTAAACAACCAGCAAAGCTCGCACCTTTATCTAAGTAGCATCACCCTTGCGGAGATGGGTTATGGCTTATACATCCACCCTGATGGCAGACGAAAAAAACAACTTCAAAGCCTGTTTGATGCCTTTGTCAAAAAAGCATTTTTACAACGTATTCTTGATTTTAACGAAGACGCTGCCAAAGTTTATGCCAGCATCATGGGGGACAGTAGGCAGGCAGGAAGCCCAATGAGTGTACCGGACGGGCAGATTGCTTCAATTGCATTAAACCAGGGGTTTGCTTTGGCTACCAGAAATACGAAAGACTTTGAAACTTGTGGGATTCAACTCATTAACCCCTTTGTGTAGCACAGATAAACGGAAAAGCTGCAAAAGTGTTATTGGTTTTAATGGCAATACAGGCAAAAAACTTAAGCGGACGGTTTCACGTCTCTGTTTAAAGTCTAAGGTGTGGTGTGGGCTACTGACTAAATACATAGCCGATAACACAAAGAGCCTGCTATGATTTGTCCTTTAATTTCTTATTCCTTATTTCTTTACTCATTTATAGCTTCTAATCATGTCCAATAACTTCTCAGTGCTTCCACTTTCTCCCGACCTCATTAGTAATTTAGATTCCTTGGGTTATCTGGAGATGACACCCGTACAAGCGGAAAGCTTACCGCACATATTGGCAGGTAAAGATGTGGTCGTTCAGGCTAAAACGGGCAGTGGGAAAACAGCCGCGTTTGGTTTGGGGGTGCTTCAATCCATTAACCCGCGTTTCTTTGGGGTGCAAGCGATGGTGATTTGTCCCACGCGTGAATTGGCTGACCAAGTGGCTAAAGAGATTCGACAGCTTGCTCGCTGTATTCCGAATATAAAAGTGGTCTCATTATGTGGTGGCACGCCGCTGAGACCCCAAGCTGAATCCTTGGCATACGGTGCTCATGTTGTGGTCGGCACACCCGGACGACTGCAAGATCATTTAGGACGTGCCACATTGGAGCTTAAAGGCTTGGGTATTCTGGTATTAGATGAAGCCGATCGAATGCTAGATATGGGTTTCGCGGATGAAATTACGGATATTATTAAACACACGCCGCGTACGCGTCAGACGTTGCTGTTTTCAGCGACTTATCCTAATACGATCAAAAAAATGTGTCGTGCTATTCAGAATCAGCCTGTCACTATTAAAGTGGAATCAACCCATGAATCTAGTAGCATTCAACAGCATTTTTATCTAACGAATAACCAACAGCGTAACGATGCGCTATTGGCGTTGTTTGAGCATCACCAACCGCAAACAGCGGTGGTCTTTTGTCATACCAAAATCCAATGTCATCAGGTGGCTAGTTTTTTGAACGAGCAGAATATAGAAACCTTAGCCATTCACGGTGATTTAGAGCAAAGAGACCGCGATCAAGTGCTGGTTCGTTTTGCCAATAAAAGCTGTCCGGTACTGGTGGCGACCGACGTTGCTGCGCGAGGTATTGACATCAAATCATTACAAGCCGTCATCAACTATGAACTCCCGCATGATGCAGAAATCTATGTTCATCGTATAGGACGTACAGGTAGGGCTGGTGAAAGCGGCTTGGCGTTAAGCTTATATACCGAAAATGAATTATCTCGCATCATCGCTATTGAAGAGTTTCAACAGCAAGATTGTGAAAGCGAAGCTGTGGATTCATTGAAACGAAATTCAGATTACACGCTGCAATCTCAAAGGGTAACGCTGCAAATCGACGCGGGTAAGAAGAACAAAATCCGTCCGGGTGACCTACTCGGTGCATTAACAAAAGATGCCGGTCTGGCAGGATCACAAATTGGAAAGATTGATATATTTAAGCTGTTTAGCTATGTAGCTATAGAGCAAGAAGCGCTGAGCAAAGCGTTGCGTTATTTTAAGAATGGCAAGGTGAAAGGTCGATTTACACGTGCTCGTGTGGTTAATTGATTGTGCACTGGAGCAGCATTAACAGTCTTAGGGTTGTTGTAGATGTAATTGCTCATAATGGGTAGAGATAAGTGCTATAAGTTGCTGAGCAAGTTTGGTTTTTGAGGTTAAGGGCAGGGTGGTTTTGCCCTCTTCCCATATTACCAACAACGCGTTTTCATCTTGATCAAACCCCTGATCCTTGCCAACTTTATTAGCGGCAATCATATTGAGTTTTTTACTAACCAGTTTACCTCGTGCATAGTTTTCAACATCGCGAGTTTCAGCGGCAAAACCAACCGTGAAAAGTTCAGGCATGGCATGACTAATTTCAGCTAGTATATCGGGATTTTTTTTCAGAGTCAGTTCAAGAGAATCACTGGACTTTTTAATCTTATCAGTGGATACCGTGGCAGCTGAATAATCGGCTACTGCTGCACAAGAAATAAAGATGTCAGTATGTTGAGCATGATTTTTAGCGGATTCGAACATTTCCTGAGCTGACTCAACCTGAATAGTCGTTACATTCGATGGCGAACTAATATTCACAGGGCCGGAGATAAGCGTTACCGTAGCGCCTTGCTGACGTGCCGCTTGTGCCATTGCATAGCCCATTTTCCCGGAACTACGGTTTGTTATGTAGCGAACAGGATCTAACGCTTCACGAGTAGGGCCGGCTGTAATCAGTACGGATAGCCCTTTTAATGTCTTTGTTAATTCTTCCGTATCGAATGCAGCATTGAGTTGTTCAATAATTTCTACCGGTTCGAGCATTCTACCCAGCCCGGTATCTCCACAAGCCTGTTCTCCTGAGTTCGGTCCAAGCAAAGTAACACTAGTTTGCTGTAGTTTCTTTATGTTGTCTTTAGTAGTTAAATGGTTCCACATCGCCTGATTCATGGCAGGGGCGATATACAGCTTTGCCTTGCTGGCTAACACTAGCGTTGTTAATAAATTATCAGCCAAACCATTGGCAATTTTAGCAATGGTATTAGCAGTAGCCGGAGCGATAATAATAAGATCAGCCCATTTAGCCAGTTCTATATGACCCATAGCTGCCTCAGCTTGCAGATCAAAGAGGTCTGTATGTACAGGGTTGCCAGATAGGGCTTGTAATGTTAACGGGGTAATAAACTCAAGTGCGCTGGTCGTCATGCAGACACGTACATTAGCTTTTTGCTTAATCAGTAGACGTGCAAGTTCGGCAGCTTTATAGGCGGCGATACCCCCGCTTATCCCAATAAGAACGTTCTTACCCTTTAGATTTGTCATAATGAGCGAGTCTACAACATTTACGTCAAAGCACCTTATATATAAAAATAATAGATAGAAAATAACTATGGCGATAACCGACTGGCCAGCTGAAGAGAGGCCACGTGAAAAATTACTACTTAACGGTGCAACCACATTATCTGATGCGGAATTGTTAGCTATTTTTTTGCGCACGGGTGTTAAAGGTCTGACCGCTGTTGACATGGCACATAACTTGCTGGATGAACATGGCAGTTTACGCGGCCTGTTAGCAGCAGATATGAATCGATTTTGTAAAAGCCGAGGGTTGGGAGAAGCCAAATATGTTCAGCTTCAAGCTGTTCTAGAAATGAGTCGCCGATATTTTGATGAAAAACTAAAACGTGGTGATGAGATTACCGATGCCACAAAAGTACGTGACTACCTAAAATCAAAATTGCGCGACTATGACCACGAAGTATTTGCTTGTCTGTTTTTAGATAACCGTCATCGTATTATCAAATATGAAGAAATGTTTACTGGAACCATTGATGGCGCTTCGGTTTACCCACGTGAAGTAGTCAAGCGGGTTTTAGCACATAATGCTGCTGCCATTATTCTGGCACACAATCATCCATCTGGAGTCGCAGAACCTAGTGAATCAGATAAGCGCATTACTCAACGCTTGAAAGATGCATTGAATTTGGTCGATGTGCGTGTTCTGGATCATTTTATTGTAGGAGATGAAGTGGTTTCATTTGCAGAGCGAGGGTTGTTATAGCTTCTACTAAAAGGTGTGTATAAAAAAGATGTGTATGTTAATATTCCAACCTATTTATTACCGTTTATCAGAGCATGTTGTTCAATTAAGTATCAAATAGTTTTCGAGGTTCTTGAAAACAATTAGTATTCGTGATAACAACAGGTATACTTAATCTACACTTAACCCCCCATCTAATTTAATTTTACTTTATTAAGGCATTACATTATGCGAACCAAGATTTTTCAAGCATGTTCCGTATCCGTGTTACTGGTTGTAGCGGGTGTTGTTCAAGCAGAAGTTGCTCAGATTGTCTCTATTGATGGTAAGGCCGTGGTTGAACGAGCCAGTCACAATTATGTTGCACAGCGCGGCATGGTTTTGGAAGAGGGGGATGTTGTACGTTCCTTAAAAGGTAAAGTTAAGCTCAAATATGATAGCTGTGTGAGTTATGTAGAAACGAGTAAAGAGGTTGTCATCTCTGAAAAAACCCCTTGTGCTCCCGCTAAATTAGCTAAAGCTTCTGACTTAAAAGAGATTGAGAGTAAAAACTATAAAATTAAAAGAATTGATAGCAACCTTGCAGAAGCGGACTGTAACGCATGTAAGGTAAAACTCGGTACTGGTCCTTTACCAGGCCCCGCTCCGGTTGGTGCTTCTCCACTATCGGCCGCACTTCTAGGACGCATGGCTGCAGGAGCCGTTGGCGTGGCATTACTTGCAAATAGTTCTTCAAGCAGTGACTCAGCAACGCCAACGCCAACGCCAACGCCAACGCCAACGCCAAC
>CAZDMX010000171.1:0-3730 GCA_964506085.1 uncultured Thiothrix sp.
ATAATCCTAGTACTTGAGCAGCACTGAACCCCAAGTAAAACCGCCACCGAAGCCTTCTAATAGCAGTATTTCACCTCGTTTTATGCGACCATCACGGACTGCGGTATCAAGTGCAAGAGGTATAGACGCTCCTGAAGTATTACCGTGTTCATCAACGGTGATAACCACATGATCCGTCGATAATTTTAATTTCTTGGCCGTTGCATTGATGATACGAATATTGGCTTGATGAGGAACCAGCCAGTCTACATCAGATTTCTGCATATTATTGGCTGCAAGTGTTTCGTCAACTATTCGGCCTAATGTTTTCACCGCCATCCTGAACACTTCATTACCTTTCATTGAGATATAAGCATCATTGGCTAAACTCTCATATCCTTTGGAAATACCTGCATCGACCTTCAACAAGTCTTCATATGCACCATCAGCATGTAGATGGGTTGATAAAATACCGGGTTCATCACTAGCTTCTAGTATTACGGCACCAGCGCCATCACCAAACAATATGCAAGTTCCACGATCCGTCCAGTCTACGATTTTTGATAATGTTTCAGCACCAATAACCAAAGCACATTTATGTGAGCCACTTTTAATAAATTTATCCGCCGTAGCCAAAGCATACACAAAGCCCGTACAAACAGCCTGAATATCAAATGCAGTTGCACCATGATTCTCAAGACGTTTCTGTAATAAGCAGGCAGTACTAGGGAAAATGAGATCTGGAGTGGTTGTGGCAATAATAATGAGATCTAAATCTTTAGCTGTTTTCCCCGCCATCTCCATCGCGTTTAATGCCGCTTTCTCGGCAAGATCACAAGTAGTTTCATCAACCACAATATGGCGTTTTTTTATACCCGTTCGCTCAATGATCCATTCGTTTGAAGTATCGACCATCTTCTCCAAATCCTGATTGGACAGAATTTTTTCTGGCAGATAACTACCCGTTCCGGTGATACTTGAATATATAATACTTGCCATTATTAAACCTATACTAAGGGACGTGCATGAAATAACTTGAACATTCTTACTTGCCTTTTTGCGTCATAATTGTTCAACTTATTCCATGCACGTCCCTAAACCTGTTGTTCGAGCATTTTTGCTAACTGCTGTTTAATAGTCTGCGGAACTTGAGAAATAGCTTCGGAGCGTGCAATGCCGATGGCATTCGCATAACCTACACTATCCATGCCACCATGACTTTTGATAACCGTCCCCTGCAAACCAAGGAAGCTAGCACCGTTATAGTTTCTAGGATCAAACCTGTTACCGAATGATTTTAGTACAGGCAAGGAAAGCAGAGCAGCCATTTTTGTAAATATATTTTTCTTAAACTCTGCTTTCAGTTCTTGAGTTAGCATTCTTGCCAACCCTTCAATGGTCTTCAAGGTAACATTACCCACAAAGCCATCACAAACCACCACATCTACATCGCCATGGAATATGTCATCACCTTCCACATAACCAATATAGTTTAAATCATTGGTTTCTCGTAATAAAATATCAGTCTGTTTAACCTGCTCATTTCCTTTAATGGCTTCCTGCCCTACGTTTAAAAGACCTACTTTAGATGCACCATTTTTATCAATTGACTCAGCTAATATTGACCCCATCACCGCAAATTGATACAAATGTTCCGCTTTACAATCTACGTTTGCGCCTAAATCCAGGATATGAGTATGGCCATTCGATGTTGGCATTATCGTACAAATAGCAGGACGATCTACTCCAGGTATCATCTTCAAGACAAAACGCGCGGTTGCCATTAAAGCACCTGTATTGCCCGCACTTACCATTGCATCTACTTTGTCTTCTTTAATCAGGTTGATTGCCACGCGCATTGAAGAATCTTTTTTCTTTCTTAGTGCATCAGCGGGAGGCTCACCCATGTCCACTTGCTGAGATGCGTGATGAACCAGCAATCGTTCATTAGCTTCGGATTTACACTCAGCGAGTTGCTGGTGAATCTTTGCCTCATCACCCACCAGGGTAAGAATAATATCATCATGCTTTTTTAAAGCCAGAAGAGCTGCGGGTACCACTACTGGTAAACCATGATCACCACCCATAGCATCAAGGCTTATGCGAATGACTGAATTCATTCAAGCTCCATAACGAAATTAGAAAAGTTAGATTACGTGTAGCTGATCAGATTGCCCACCCGTTTACGCAAGAGCAAGGCAAAAGCGCGGAGTTTGTAAGTACAAATGAGCACTTTAGTTATCTCGTCCTGCTATCACACCTCACCTACATTCCTGTAGGCGGAGCGCGGCTATTGTGCAAACTAGTGGGTAAGCTGATTAGCTACCGAAGTACAAACAAAAATCGCGGGACCATGCCCGCGATTAGTATACGTTATAAATCACTTTAGAGTGATTTATTCGTCATCCGTATCATCATCTTCCTCAACAGCAGAAGCAATGATTTGACGACCTCGATAAAAACCATCGGCAGTCATGTGGTGACGCAAATGAGTTTCACCTGATACTGGATCAACGGATAGTGTTGGATCTTGCAGTGAATCATGTGAACGACGCATACCGCGTCTTGAACGTGTTACTTTACTTTTTTGTACAGCCATTGTCTTACTCCAAATCTTTCAGTTTGTTCAGTGTTGCAAAAGGATTGTCCTGCTTATCCTCTTCAACTAAATCTAGTTCATCTTCCGGCAGTGCCTCAATATAAGGACGATCTGCATCACATTGTTCGTGCATTGCTGATAGCGGCAACGCAAGCAATATTTCATCTTCTATAAAGTCCTGTAGAAACAACCGCTCTTCTTCAACAAGGTAGGATTCATATCCTTCTCCCTGTACGCGTTCAGCCTGCTCATCGGTTATCACCAAGTTTACGTTAACACTTGATGTAAATGAATGTGCCAGCTTTGATAAACAACGCTGACAAGACAAATCAAGTTGTGCCTCTATTTCACCAGAAATAATGGGCAAACCCATTTCTGTACGGTCAAAACTTAACGTAACATTCACTTCAGCCGCATCATCTTTTTCTGCACAAAGTAGTTCCTGTATGCGGGGTAATCGAGATAACAAGATTGTTCCCACCAAGATTTTACGTTGTTCAACCAGACGAAACGGATTGACTTCTACTGGTAACCTATTAAACATAGGCGGCGCATTATAGAGGCTTATAGAAGGCTAGTAAAGCGGTAGATATTAATAGTTTGACAATACCAAAGCTACTTTCCTGGCGTTACTCGGTACACTCTTTTAAATAACGAAATAAAGCCCTAGATGATTTAGGTGGTTTATTTAACTGTTCTTCTTTAGTAGCATTGCGGACTAGTTGCCGAATATGCTGGCGATCTAATGCTGTAAAGCGATCTAGTAATTCTTCCAGTAGAGTGTTGTCTCCCTGTAACAATGCATCCCTCCATTGCTCGAATTGATGGAATTGCTGCGTAGATTCCTTATGGGGTCGGCTACATTCCTCTAAGCTTTTTTTAATCTGATCCGCGTCTTCGGCACGCATTAGTTTTTCCAGAAAAATCAACTGCCGGCGTAATGCACCTTTGGAAAACTTCTTCGCTTTAATAACTTCTCGCTTTAACTGATCACTGATAGGGAGCTTATCGAGCCAGTCTTCACGCAAATCAATCATTTGCTTACCTAAAGTACGCAACTCCAGCATATCTCGCTTGATAGCTGTTTTATTGGGTCGTTCAGCGTATTTTTTTTCTTCTTCTTCCATGTGTAATTCTTCTCTCATTTATTAG
>CAZDMX010000171.1:3830-5443 GCA_964506085.1 uncultured Thiothrix sp.
ATTAGCCATGTTTTCTTACCACAGTTTTTTCCCTGATTGCACCCATTGTGAGACTTCCTGCTGAAAGGCTTCTGGGCCATACCCCACCATATTTTGGCTACGACTAAATACGCCATTCTCTATAGTTTGTTCTGTATAAATCAAGGGACGTCCTTGTTTTTCAGCAAACTGTTTTAGCCAGTTCAAAGCTCTTGGGGGTATCCGCTTGCCTACTGGGACGGCTAAATCCACAGCCATGCCTTGCCATTGTAATTTATCCAGCACCACTAGTACCTTTGAATTACTGGGTTTCATCCAGTCAGGCAACGGGCTATTGTGCATCTTCCATGCACAATTAAAAAGGTCACAAGGGTCTAGCGGACGATTCTCGTAATCATCACAGCCTTTGCCAGTACTATGTGGACAGGGTTTCCCAGGATATACCTCAACACCATTAATGTTCATACCAACCCATCCATCACAGCATGCTGTGCAGGGCTGGCACTCTCTTGCTTTAGTTTTTTTCTCTTTAGTCTTTGCCATAAGTAACCAGTATACTTTATTCCATGATTACAAAAAGTCAATTCCGCCCTCTTTGGTGGCTACGCAACCCTCATCTGCAAACCCTCTGGCCAGTCTTAACAAATAAAAAAAGTCATCCCGGTAGAGACGAACGCCTTACCTTATCAGATGGAGACTTTCTGGATCTCGTCTGGTTCGATGTGGATGAAGATGCTGATGCGCCTTTGGTTATTATCTTGCATGGACTTGAAGGCTCTATTCACTCTCCCTATGCCGTTGCCATCACTAAAGCGCTACAACAACACCGGTACCAAACATTATTTATGCACTTTCGCGGTTGTAGTGGCACTCCCAACCTAAAAGATCGCTCTTATCATTCGGGCGAAACAGGAGATTTATCGGAAGTCATAGCCCACGCAAAGAAAGTAACCGGAAAACCCATTTATGCTGCGATTGGCTATTCATTAGGTGGCAATGCATTACTTAAATGGTTAGGCGAGAAAGGTCTTCAACACACTCAAGGTGATATCTGTTTAGACATAGAACGAGCCGTTACTGTCTCGGTTCCCTATGTCCTCTCAGACGCAGCACAGCGAATGACCATGGGCGCATCTCGTATCTATGAGAATTATTTACTTAGCAAACTACGTAAAAGTTTTAAACGTAAATTTCACTTCGACAGGCTCAGCGTAAACGACTTCGACAGGCTCAGCGTAAACGGGCGAACTTCAGCTTCACCGCTAAATGTAGATGTGGATGAACTCAAGGATTTCGCCAGCTTTGATGACCAAGTAACCGCGCCCTTACATGGCTTTAGCAGTGGCAAAGAATACTATCGCCTCTCAAGTTCGCGGCAGTACCTAAAAGAAATCACTACACAAACATTACTTATCCATTCTAAGGATGATCCGTTTATGTATGAAAGCACGATCCCTACAGAAAAGGAGTTGTCAAATAGCGTCACCTTGGAACTGGCCGAAAAAGGCGGCCATGTGGGGTTTATTGGAGGAAAACTGTTACCTCAGCGTTGGCTTGAAGGAAGAATTCTTGAGTTTTTAACCTAAAAAACTCAGTTGAAACGTAGCGAGAATGACTAGAATGCTGAAGATAAA
>CAZDMX010000172.1:0-5426 GCA_964506085.1 uncultured Thiothrix sp.
CATGTATTACATCTATCAAAGTGCCTTTATTGGCAGCTGACCCCGATTATACCTTGATAACTGGCCTTCCTGCTGCGACAAAAAGTGTAACTCGACAAAATTCAACCACTGCAAGCACCTCTATCTGGTCGCGAATAATTACAATTGTTTACCTTACAAGGAAGCCCTTGTACAATGGCGCGATTTTATCGGTCTGGTGGTTTTATCCACACCGACTTTATTTAAATTATTGGAGTACTAACCATGGCTATTGAGCGCACTATTTCTATTATCAAACCTGATGCCGTTGGCAAAAATGTAATGGGTGAAATCTATGCTCGTTTTGAAAAAGCAGGACTTAACATTATCGCAGCAAAGATGAAGCACTTATCGAAAGAAGATGCCGGTGGTTTTTATGCGGTTCATAAAGAACGTCCTTTCTTCAATGATCTTGTTGAATTCATGACATCAGGCCCTGTTATGATTCAAGTGCTTGAAGGTGAAGATGCGATTGCTAAAAACCGTGAAGTGATGGGCGCGACTAATCCCGCTGAAGCTGACGCTGGAACTATTCGTGCTGATTTTGCTTCAACTATTGATGAAAATGCAGTTCACGGGTCAGATAGCGCAGAAAATGCTAAGATAGAGATGGATTACTTTTTCTCTGAAGATGAAATCTGTCCTCGTACTCGCTAAGTTTTGTGGAGTCGATGCGGTTTTATCTGGTAAACGACAACTCAACTTGTGACGAAAACTCAACAAAAAATTAATCTGCTGGATTTCAGCACTGAAAAGCTGAAGGCTTTTTTCCATGAGCGCGGAGAGAAGCCTTTTCGTGCAGTGCAATTAATCAAGTGGATCCATCAACAGGGCGTTGCTGATTTTGAGCAGATGACCAATCTGAGCAAATCATTACGTACAGAGTTACAAGATTTTGCCGAGATACGTCCACCAGAGGTGGTAACAGAGCAACAATCTTCCGATGGCACGTATAAATGGTTACTACGACTTGATGACGGGAACTGCATAGAAGTTGTATTTATACCAGAATCAACCCGTGGTACTTTGTGCATATCTTCGCAAGTTGGCTGTGCGCTGGATTGCACATTTTGTTCAACCGCAAGGCAAGGCTTTAACCGTAATCTTACCGTGGCCGAAATTATTGGTCAGCTATGGGTTGCTAAAAACCTACTTCAGGCCGACCCCATGGCCGAGCGTGTTATTTCTAATGTTGTCTTTATGGGCATGGGCGAGCCTTTACTCAATTACAATAATGTCATTGATACGATTCACTTGATGCTTGATGATAATGCTTATGGATTAAGTAAGAGGCGGGTCACGGTTAGTACTTCAGGGGTTGTACCCGCATTAGATCGTTTGACTGAAACAGTGGATATTGCGCTCGCTGTTTCCTTGCATGCGCCCAACGATGAGCTACGCAACAAGCTTGTTCCCATTAATAAAAAATATCCTATTGCAACACTTTTAGAAGCCTGTAATCGTTTTTTAGAAAAAAAAGCGGCACGTGAACGCATCACCATGGAGTATGTGCTGCTTGACGGTGTGAATGATACCGATGAACATGCCTATGAATTAGTACAAGTATTGAAAAACACACCTTCCAAAATCAACTTGATCCCGTTCAATCCTTTCCCTGAAACACGATATAAATGCTCCAGCCAAAAGCGCATAAATCGTTTCCATGATATACTGAGCAGCGCTGGACTCATCACTATGACTCGAAAAACACGTGGCGACGATATTGACGCAGCATGTGGGCAATTAGCTGGAAAGGTTAACGATAAAAGCCGGAGAAAATCTCACTTTATCCGCATTGAAGGTAACCTTTGATAATCCACTACTGATCCAATAGATATAAGACCTGTAACCAAAAAGTTACAGAAATAATAAAAATAGGGCACTCACAATGAACAATAATTCTCGTATACTGACTCTAACGACACTACTTTTTTCTTTTCTGCTTCTAACAATAACCGGTTGTGCTACAAGCTCTTCTGCCAAGCCTAAGCCAGAAAAGGCGGCTAAATACAATGCTCTATTAGGTGCTGAATATCTACGCAAAGGTAGAATGAAATTAGCTAATGAGAAACTAGAAAAAGCGCTTGATCAAGATCCAGAATCAGCCGCAGCACATCACTACTACGCATTATTGCAAGAAGCACTTAAACAAAACAGTAAAGCTAGAAAACATTTTTCCAAAGCAATCCGCTATTCTCCCGATAATCCTGAGATCAACAATAACTACGGTTCATTTCTCTGCAAGCAAAAGCAATTTTCAGCAGCAGAATCACATTTTATAAAAGCAATAGAAGATCCGCTTTACTCAACACCTTCATTTGCACTCACTAACGCAGGAATCTGTGCTCACGATGCAGGAAGACTTGATAAAGCCGACAGTTTCTTAGCCAAAGCACTAAAAAAACAGCCAAACTTTGCCCCAGCACTTTATGCCACTGCAAAATTAGCATATGATCAGCGTAATTATTCACGCGCTCAGGCTTTTCTATTTCGATACAACGAAATCGTACGCTACAGTGCGAAATCTTTGGCTCTTTGCAAACAAGTACATGTTCAGTTAGGTGAGATAAGAAAGGCTGATGAATGTTCAGCGAAACTTTTAAAGCTATACCCTAACAGCAAAGAAGCTGTCAGCTTGAATTAACGGAAAAGCAATGGCAACTGATAAAGAATCAAACAACACATCCAGCGCTACTGATACCATAGAGCCAGGTGATTTAGGAAAATTGCTAAAAGAGTACCGGGAAACTGCTCAGCTTAATATTGACCAAATCTCGGATGCTCTATGCCTAACGAATACCTCCATCAGAGCGCTTGAAAGCGAGTCATTCGATGCATTACCTGAAGCTCCCTATGTACGAGGTTATTTACGCAATTATGCAGGGCTGGCAAATAGAGACCCCAAGCCACTTGTAGATACCTACAATGTACTTACAGGAGGTTCTCCTACCGATGAAAGCATTCTGGCAAACACCACAAATGCCCATCAAGAATTAGCTAAACCTCTTATCACACCACAAAGGTTTCGCTTAGCCTTATTAGCCGCTTTGCTTTTACTGCTAGGGCTGCTCACAATGATTCCAGGGGTTCGTGACTGGACAAGTAATATATGGAGTGGTTTTTCAACAGAACATGATACAACCATCGCTAGTGACGGTGTTAGTGCTGAACCATCCTTAAACCTTCCTTCTTTAACTGGCGACGTTCCAGGAAACTTACCTATAGCTCCAAAAGCTCCAGAGCCAGCAGCGGATGAGGAAGAACCATCAACAGAAGAGGGAGATCCATCAGCTGATGTAGAACCAGCAGCAGATCAAAAATCAGCTTCCGAAGACCAACCAGAGAATCAGGAAAAGGCTGATGGAGAGAACCAATCTACCGAAACTACAAGTGAAACTACTGATAATGGTGATGAGCACACAATCAAAAATGAGAATGCTAGCGTAGAAGGCAATACTCAGTTAAAACTGGTGTTTACCGATGAAGTCTGGATACGAATTAGAGATGAAAATGGAAAAACTGTTTTCGAAGCTCTACATCCTGCTCACACCGAAAAAGAGTTATCATTAAACACTCCTCTCAAACTCAAGGTGGGCAATGCCCCCGGGATGGTTCTCTTTGTTAATGGAAAGGAAATGGATATTAGCCAATTCACCCAAGGAAGTGTTGCCAATTTCGGTATCGAATAGCGAATAGGCCGGAATCTAGATTCATGAGTAAAGTGCAAACGATCAAGTCCATTCGTGGTGTCCACGATATACTTCCACACCAATCTCCTGCCTGGCAACATCTTGAAGCCTGTTTCAGGGAGTTATTAGCGAGCTATGGTTATGCAGAAATTCGCATGCCTATTCTAGAATCAACCGAACTTTTTAAGCGCTCTATCGGTGAAGTGACAGACATTGTCGAAAAAGAAATGTACACCTTTACAGATCGTAACAATAGTAGCCTAACATTGCGCCCAGAAGGCACTGCTGGCTGTGTACGAGCTGGCATTCAACATGGTCTGCTTTACAATCAGCAACAGCGTCTTTGGTACACTGGCCCTATGTTTCGCCGTGAGCGCCCACAAAAAGGACGTTATCGTCAATTCCATCAATTAGGTGTAGAAACCTTTGGCATGACAGGCCCCGACATTGATGCCGAACTTATCGTACTAACAGCCAGACTCTGGAAGTTACTGGGGTTAAAAAATATTGAGCTTGAACTTAATTCAATCGGCAGTGCTGAGTCCAGAAAAGCGTACAAAGAAATTTTAGTCGACTATTTCTCTGAGCATGAAGAGCAATTAGATGATGACTCTAAACGCCGACTGAACACCAACCCTATGCGGATTCTGGATAGCAAGAATCCAGCCATGCAAATACTTATTGCTTCAGCTCCCATTATTATTGATCATCTTGATGAAGAGTCTGAGCAACACTTTACCCAGTTAAAAAGCCTCCTTGATGCTATGGATATCAGCTATACCATCAACCCTCGTCTTGTTCGAGGGCTTGATTATTATTCTAAAACCGTCTTTGAATGGACGACTAATGAACTAGGCTCACAAGGCACTGTTTGTGGTGGTGGGCGTTACGATGGACTAGTAGAACAGCTAGGCAGTAAAGCCACACCTGCATGCGGCTTTGGCATGGGCATTGAGCGTGTTCTTGGATTGATGGAAGCACAAGGAATCACCCTTCCCGTTACCACTCCCGAGTTCTATATGATCATGGCAGGAGATGCAGCACAACAGGTTGGCATGCAGTTTGCCGAACAATTACGAAATAAATTTCCTCAGTTATATTTGATCTGTAACGGTGGTGGTGGTAGCTTCAAAGCACAAATGAAAAGAGCCGATAAATCTGCCGCCAAATATGCATTGATTATTGGCGAAAATGAATTAAAGGATGATAGCATCACCCTAAAGCCCATGCGCGACAGAGATGCTCAACAACTTACCCTGCCACAAGCAGAACTAGTTGAATATATCCACTCTCAAATAATGGCCTAGGCCACATAGACAACTACTATAGGCAACAAGAAAAAAATGACCGATTTAAAAACTGATCAGGAAAAAGCAGAAGACCTGAAAAAATGGTGGAAAGATAATGGCATCTCTGTATTAACAGGGGTAGCACTTGCCATCGCGAGTGTACTTGGCTGGCAACAATGGCAAACTCACAAACTAACTACTGCGGAGCAAGCCTCTTCTTCATTCGCCCAGCTACAACTACAAGCAAATCCTGCCACTCTAGCCCAATTTAAAACAGATAACAGCTCATCGCCTTATGCTTCATTGGCTGCGTTATCAGCTGCCAAGCAAGCTGTACGAAATAGGCAAGTAGATCAAGCTAAAACCGAACTACAATGGGCGATAGACAACGCTTCTGATGTATTAGTCCAACAAGTTGCCCGCTTGCGTC
>CAZDMX010000173.1:0-5372 GCA_964506085.1 uncultured Thiothrix sp.
GCGACCCCGACCTTGGCAAGGTCGTGCTCTACCAGCTGAGCTATTCCCGCTTTGTCTTACTGTTGAGGTGGGCTATGATAGTGTTGGTTGTGGAAAGTGTCAACACTGTTTTTCGGTTTTTTACGACCGTTTATAGTTTCAATATAGTTTCAAGTCTAACTTGGTTTTTTTGCTAGAAGCTCTAGTAATTGATCTTCTCCAAGAACATCAATATCCATTTTTTTTGCTTTGGTTAGTTTCGACCCCGCTTTTTCTCCGGCAATAACCGCGGTTGTTTTTTTGGATACGCTACCCGTTACTTTGGCTCCCAATGCTTGTAGCTTTTCTTTGGCCTCGCTGCGTGTCATGTGTTGCAATGACCCTGTTAGCACGTATATATTGCCTTGCAAGGGGGTAGTAACTCCAGCTGTTGTTGTCTCTATAAGGGGCCAGTATATGTTCGCATCTAGTAGCTTTTCTAGGATATCCTGATTGTGCTGCTGATTAAAGAAGGCAACAATATGAGTTGCAACGATTGGGCCGACATCATCAACATCTTCCAGTTCTTCTTGTTGAGCGGCTTGTATATTTTTTAGTGTTTTAAAATAATCAGCAAGATTTTTTGCGGTCGCCTCCCCTACTTCTCTTATCCCTAATGCATAGATAAACCGTGACAAGGTTGTCTGTTTGCTTGTTTCAATTGCATCAATCAGGTTTTGTGCGGATTTATCACCCATACGCTCAAGCGCTGCTACCTTCTCAGTCTCCAGAGTATAGAGGTCGTCAATATGCTTTATGAGTTTCGAGTTATATAGCTGTTCGACTAGTTTGTTGCCTAATCCATCTATATCCATAGCCTTGCGCGAAGCAAAATGTTTGATGCTTTCTTTAATTTGCGCCGGACAAAACAAGCCTCCCGTACAGCGCGCTATCGCTTCGTCTTCTGCTAATAGAATATCGGAATTACATTCTGGGCAATACGACGGCTGCACAATTTCAACGCTGTCTTTGCCTTTCGCATGGACAGCTACAACTTTGGGAATTACATCTCCGGCTCGCTTTATTACAACAGTGTCACCAATACATACACCAATTCGTCTGATTTCATCCATATTATGTAATGTGGCATTACTAACGGTTACACCACCTACAAAGACAGGCTGCAAACGTGCAACAGGTGTGATAGCTCCGGTACGTCCCACTTGAAATTCAACATCAAGTAGCACGGTAGTTTCTTCTTCAGCTGGGAATTTTTGTGCTACTGCCCAACGAGGTGCTCGACTTACAAAACCTAATCGCTCTTGTAAGCTAAATTCATTAACTTTAAAGACAATACCGTCTATTTCATAAGCAAGGTTTGGACGCTCTTCAGCCATTCTTTGATAATATTCATTACAACCACTTACTCCCGTTACTTGCTTTATTTCAGGACAGATACGAAGCCCCCATTTTTCTAGTTGCTTCAGTGTGTCTAGCTGCGTGCTAGGTATCGTGCCGTTTTCTACTAAACCTACTGCATAACAGTACATCTCAAGTGGTCGTTGTGCAGTGATGCTTGAATCTAGCTGACGAAGGCTTCCTGCCGCTGCATTACGGGGGTTGACGCGAGGCTTATCACCGCGTTTTACCAATGTTTTATTGAGCTCTATAAAACCATCCTTGGGCATATAGACTTCACCACGCACTTCCAGTGTTGCCGGCCAGTCATCACCAATCAATGCAAGCGGTATAGACTTTATAGTACGAATATTGTCGGTGACATCCTCGCCCGTAGTTCCATCACCGCGTGTTGCTGCTCGTGTCAAAAAGCCGTTTTCGTATAACAAGCTAACTGCCAAACCATCTAGTTTAGGTTCTGCGACATATTCTATTTCAGTATTGTCTTTTAAGCGGTCATGTAGACGCTTATCAAAAGCAGCTAGTTCTGCTGTTGAAAAAGCATTACCCAGTGAAAGCATTGGAATAGCATGCTTTACTTGTTTAAATGCAGAGAGCGGGGTGACCCCAACTCTTTGCGTAGGAGAATCTAATGTGAATAATTCAGGATAATGGATTTCGAGATCTTCTAACTCTCGTAGTAGTCGGTCGTATTTTGAATCAGATATTTCAGGATCGTCGAGGAGATAATAGCGATAATTATGATGATTTAAAGTGTCTCTTAATTCCTTGGCGCGACTAGTTCGTATCTGCTTTTTATTCATTTTTGATATTTGCTATTTAAAGTATGAAGATAAAATCTATCAGGATTATTACGAGAAACGCAGGTTTAAACAACTGGATATTCATAAATGACTTTTAACGAGAAGAACTGGACTAGCTTTTTTAGCTTATATTTGCTAGAATACTTAGCAGAGTCAATCAAGTATATTAATTCCCAAATATAGAAATAAGTGATCAAACTTTTCAATTCTTATTGAGTCTAATCAAGCTACAATCCAAAAATAACATTAAATATCGTAGCAGTAACACATTCCCTTCAACTCGCACAAGGACACTTTTTAATGAAAAAGCATGCATTACTTCTGGTTACATTTTTTGTACTAATTTTATCCATCTCCTCTACTAGTTATGCCATGATTAACCTAAAAGGCCAAGCCACTAGTATTGAAGCCTTTACGGGCAAAGGAAAATGGCTGATTGTTCAAGCCTGGTCATCAAACTGCTCTATCTGTGACAAGGCAATGCCTGGACTTGTGAAGGCTTCTCGCTCATTTCCAAATGCACGGGTACTTGGTGTTTCGCTTGATGGGAATAAACACACAACTCAGAAATTTGTTAACAAACATCATATTAATTTTCCAACCCTTATTTCTAACAACAACGAGTTTAACGACTATCTACTCAAAGTTGCCGATGAAGGCTTAAGAGGCACACCCACTTATCTTATTTTCGACCCGAAAGGTAATTTAAAAGCCATGCAACCTGGAGATATTCCTCCTACAACGTTGCAGAACTTTTTAAGAGGTAAATAAAACACTAATTAGAACTTCTATTTCTTCTATTTAAAAAAGCCGCCATAGCGGCTTTTTTATTGGCATTTTAAAGCAGATTGATGATTATCTAGCATTGTCATTATTCATTTCAATTGTGCTCGACAATATTGAACCTAGAAAACCGAGACACTATCCAGCAGTCGCAGAAGAAATAGCAATACGGTTTTACAACAGATTGAGCAACTTTATGCCAAGTACAATATTTAAAGAAATTATTGATTAAGCCGTGATAGCAATGCTCCTTTAGTATAACCTATGCCATACAATGAAGTTTACCGAAGCCATGCAGTTTTTCTCAACGGGTAATTTCCCCTGCTCTTACCTACCAGGTCGTATCGCCAGAAATTGTGTTATTGATCCACAATTTTTGATGGATACTGCTGTTTATTCAAATTTAATTAAGTCAGGCTTTCGTCGCAGTGGTACGCAAGTTTATAGGCCTCAATGTCTGCCCTGTACCGAGTGTGTTTCAACGCGAATTCCTGTGGTTGATTTTATGCTGAGTCGTAGCCAGAAACGAACGCTAAAGAATAATAAAGATCTTATTGTAAAAGTGAATAAGGATGGGTTTAAGCAAGAATATCTATCTTTATATGATCAATATTTACAAGTGCGGCACAATAATGAGAATTCAGAAGGTGTTGAGGATTTCTTTGAGTCTGACTGGTGTAACACGCATTACATTGAGTTTTATGAAGAGGATCAATTATTAGGCGTTGCAGTAGTGGACGTACTTACTGATGAGGTGTCAGCTGTTTATACCTTGTTTGATAGTGATCAGGGGAGTAAGCGAAGCTTGGGAACATTTGCAGTACTTTGGCAGGTTGAGTATGCCAAAAAGCTAGGCAAATCCTATGTATATCCAGGTTACTGGATTAAGGACTGTCAAAAAATGAATTACAAATCGCGGTTTCAACCGCTTGAAGGTTTTTTCGATGGCCGCTGGATGCCTATTGAGAAAGGCTGACTTGTTAAACCTAAAAAACGCAGTTGAAACTACTATCCAGAAACTGACTAAGTTTTAATATCATTGATAAACTGGGTAAAATCCTTTCCTATTTGCTCATGTCGCATACCATAAACGATATTCGCTTGCATATAGCCTATTTTGGAGCCGCAATCATGACTCTTACCACTAATCTGAAAAGCATTAACCGTTTCTTCTTTGATCAGCATATCAATCGCATCGGTTAATTGTATTTCACCACCCGCTCCTGGTGGTGTTGCTTTTAAAAAGTCCCATACACGTGCAGAGAGTACATAACGACCTACGATGGCAAGGTTGGATGGCGCTTCTTCCTGTGGCGGCTTTTCTACCACTGCTTCTATCTTGCTGTAGTCACCCATCGACAGTTCCTTACCCTTGATATCTACTACACCATAACTACTTACATTCTCCATAGGTACAGGCTCTACCATAATCTGGCTTTCACCAGTTTCCTCATATAAGGCCATCATTTTAGCTAGGTTTTCCGTTGATAAATCACTTTCAACTTCGTCGATAAGCACGTCTGGAAGTAATACTGCAAAAGGCTCATAGCCAATAGCGGGTAATGCACACAATACCGCATGGCCTAGTCCTTTAGCTTCTCCTTGGCGTACACTTATAATCGTCATGTTTTCAGGAGCGATAGCTCGTACTTCATCCAATAACTGCTTTTTTGCTTTTTTGTCTAGCTCAGTCTCAAGCTCATAGCTGGTATCAAAATGATTTTCGATGGCTGATTTACTGGAATGATTAACAAGAATGATCTCGGTGATACCCGCAGTAACACATTCATTTACAATATATTGAATAAGTGGCTTATCTACTACTGGTAGCATTTCTTTTGGAATAGCTTTAGTTGCAGGTAGCATGCGTGTACCAAGCCCAGCAACGGGAAGAACAGCTTTCGTTATTTTGTGGTTTTCTTTCATTATTTACCCAGTATTAAAAGCCGTAAAATAGAGAGCATTGTACACAATTCTCGCTACTATCTAACAAATTATATGTATAAAGAAATTGCATAAGTCTACTCAATAACAAACCCACATAAAACTATCATCTACATGGCTTTGATAAAAAGTCTGAGTATACTTTTGCAACTATTAATAACTACTTTAGTAGCATAGGTCGAGAGACTTTGTACCGCTATTTCAAGAACCGACTATCAAGGAGTTTCTTCATAAGGAAGAGTCAGTGCACTCTCCGTTCCATTCGGCGTAGTAACAACAATTGTAATAAATCCAGATGCAATTTGATCTTTTTCCAAGTATAAATGAACGCTAATTGCTCCATACGGGTTTGCAGCATCCGACCCATGAAAGTTTGTTCTACCAACTTCTGCATTACCATTTGTTACTTTAACGGCACCCTCACTCGAACTAGTGCTGATAGTTGTTTTCTCAGGTGGAACTTGA
>CAZDMX010000174.1:0-5368 GCA_964506085.1 uncultured Thiothrix sp.
CCAACGCGCCGCGCAAAAGGTAGTTTCTGTTCCACCAATAGCACCGTAATACCCAGTTCTTTATTGAGCTTCTGAATGATATCACCAATCTGGTGCACGATATTGGGCTGAATGCCCTCGGTAGGTTCATCCAGAATTAGGATTTTCGGATCAATAACTAACGCGCGTCCAATAGCTAACTGTTGCTGCTGACCACCGGATAAATCACCACCTCGTCTACCTATCATTTCTTTTAATACAGGAAACAATTCAAAAATAAACTCAGGGACTTTTTTTACTTTATCTTTACGCGCAAACAAGCCTAGTTCAAGGTTTTCTCCCACACTGAGTTGTGGAAATATCTGTCGTCCTTGAGGGACATAGCCAATACCAATACCGGCTCTTGCTTCTGCGGGTTTGCTGTGGATATCCTCTCCATTAAATTGAATCGAGCCTGATTCAATCGGCAACAACCCCATAACACTCTGTAGTAAAGTCGTTTTACCTACACCATTTCTTCCCATTAAACAGGTGCATTTTCCGGTGGCAACCGATAAATCTAAATCCCAAAGAGTATGGCTTTCTCCATAAAACTGGTTAACACCTTGTATGTTTAAGATACTACCTGCGGACTGTTCAGCAATTGCCTGTTTAACAGCTTCATCCATCGACTTATTCACCAAGGTATACCTCAATTACACGTTGATTATTTTGCACTTCGTCCATTGTACCTTCTGCTAACACACTGCCCTGATGCAACACGGTTACCTTTTTTGCGATGGAGCGTACAAAATCCATATCGTGTTCTACCACAACAACCGAATGCTTACCTGCTAATGAGGTGAGCAACTCAGCGGTACGATCCATTTCCTGGTGGGTCATACCTGCCACTGGCTCATCAACCAATAACAGTTTAGGGTCTTGCATTAATAACATGCCGATTTCTAACCACTGTTTTTGTCCGTGGGATAATGAGCCAGCTCGTTGTTTGGCATTCTCGGTTAAGCCGATTGTTTTTAAGACTTCAGCAATACGGTCTAGCTGTTCACCAGAAAGCTTGGCAGTGAAGGTTGACCAAACACTTTTATCTCCAGCAATCGATAATTCAAGGTTTTCAAAAACGGTATGAAATTCAAACACTGTAGGTTTCTGAAATTTGCGGCCAATACCCATTTGTGAGATTTCTGGCTCACTCATTTTCAATAAATTAATATTTTGACCAAACCATACACTACCTTTGTCGGGTCTTGTTTTGCCGGTGATGATATCCATCATCGTGGTCTTTCCTGCACCATTTGGGCCAATCATGCAGCGTAACTCACCCACTTCAATATAGAAGTTTAGGTCGTTAATCGCTTTAAAGCCGTCGAATGATACGCTCACGTCTTCTACATATAGGATTTGACCATGACTGGTATCCACCTCGCGCTCAGAAGCATTAAGCACAAAGTCGAAAACCTGATCACGGCGTGTAAGTTCACGAAAATCATCTATCACTTTCATGCTTTCGCTCCTCGGTTTGGCATCAATCCGGCAACACCTTTAGGTAGGAACAAAGTCACTAAAACAAACATCGCGCCTAATACAAAAATCCACATTTCAGGCGCTGCGGCTGTCAACAAGGTTTTGGAATAGTTGACCATGAGCGCGCCAATCACAGCTCCATAGAGTGTTGCTCTACCACCAATAGCCACCCATACCACTAGCTCAATAGACCGCAAAGGTGAAAACTCACCCGGGTTAATAATACCAACTTGAGGGACATACAAAGCACCCGCAATCCCAGCCAATACTGCTGAGAAAGTGAAAATAGCCAACTTGATACGATCGACCCGATAGCCGGTAAACATCACTCTGTCTTCAGCATCACGGATAGCTACAGCTACTTTACCCAAACGTGAAACGACGATGGCACGACAGGCCAAATATCCCAGCGCTAATGCAATAGCGGTAGCGATAAACAACGCAATACGCGTACTATCAGCTTGCAAACTAAAACCAAGGATGTCTTTAAAATCAGTGAGACCGTTATTTCCACCGAAGCCCATCTCATTTCGGAAAAAAGCGAGCAGTAGCGCATAGGTCAATGCTTGGGTGATGATGGAGAAATAAACACCCGTCACACGAGAACGAAAAGCTAACAAGCCAAAGATAAACGCTAACACCCCAGGCACTAATGCCACCATCAACATGGCATAACCAAAGTGATTGAACCCAGACCAAAACCACGGCAGTTCTTTCCAGTCCAGAAACACCATAAAATCAGGCAGATCAGGATTACCGTAGACTCCCCGGTCACCAATCTGCAACATCAGGTACATGCCCATCGCATATCCGCCCAAAGCAAAGAACGCACCATGCCCTAAACTGAGAATGCCAAGATACCCCCACACCAAATCAACTGATAAGGCGAGAATCGCGAAAGACAGATACTTACCTAACAAGGTAACCGTATAGGTCGATACATGCAGCGAACTACTTTCTGGAACAAGCAAATTTAAAATAGGCACGACAATACCCACTAGCGTGAGTACGATTAGAAATACCTGCCCACCACGATCGTCTTTTAATAGATTCATTAACATGATTATCTATGCCCCCGCACCACGACCTTTTTGCGGAAATAATCCACGGGGTCTTTTTTGAATAAAGAGAATGATGAAGACCAACACCAGTATTTTTGCCAATACGGCTCCTGCCCAAGGTTCCATAAACTTATTAGCTATACCCAAAGTAAAGCCACCGATCAGTGTTCCCCACAGATTTCCAACGCCACCGAAAACCACCACCATAAAGGAATCAATAATATAGGCTTGTCCCAGATTAGGGCCTACATTAGTAAGCTGTGACAAGGCAACACCCGCAATGCCAGCTATACCAGAACCTAAACCAAAAGTAAGTGCATCAATACGATCTGCTCGAATACCCATTGCTCTTGCCATAGGTCTGTTTTGCGAGACGGCGCGAACACTTAGACCCAGTGAAGTCTTTTTCATCACCAGATACAGCAAAGCAAAAACTAGTAAACAGAAGATAATAATATAGAGACGGTTATAGGTGAGCGATAACACACTGTTGATTTCCAATGAACCGGACATCCATTGCGGGGTTTCTACAGAGCGATTAAGTGGCGAGAAAATAACCCGCACTGCTTGTTGTAAGATAAGACTGATGCCAAACGTTGCCAACAAGGTTTCAAGCGGACGACCGTACAAATGACGAATGACCAATCGTTCTATCAATATCCCCACAATGCCCGAAATGACAAAGGCTGCTGGTATCGCGACAAGCACGGACACACCGATATGCTCTGGCATTAACTGTTGAATAACATAAGTCGTATAGGCACCAATCATGATCAACTCACCATGAGCCATATTAATAACGCCCATGACACCAAAGGTAATAGCTAAACCAATCGCTGCAAGCACAAGAATTGAACCCATACTCAACCCAAAAAATAGTGTTTTAATGGTTTCGTAAAAACTAATTCGACCATCAATGTTTTGCAACGCTTTTTTAGCTTCGCTGGCTATTTTTTTATTGTCAGACTTTGTTAGTGTTTCTATCTTGGAACGTACTTCAGGTTCCAGATTGGATGAAAGCGCCTGAATAGCAGTAACTTTTATCGCAACATTCTCAGCAGAGAGTTTATTTAAATTAAGTACTGTGCTGATCGCCTCGCGAACATCTTCATTTTTTTCTTTTTCTAATTGTGTTGTTAGTGTCTGGATAGTCGCATTATCCGAGGTATTTAGCATCTGCTTTACGGCTTTCAAACGCAGTTTTGCGTCTGGACTGGTAAGCTTTAAAGTAGCCAACAACCCGCGTATTTTTTTTCGTAAGGAATTATTAACCGTTATTTTCTTGAGCTTTGACTTTTTCACTGTACCTAGTGACTGTTGATCCATCACGCTGGTAATTTCATAGCCATTAGTATTCTTCACACCGATCACTAAGGCTTTATCTTGCTTGGTATAAAACAGACGTGCATTAAGCATTGCATCGAGAATACTTACTGCACGAGGGTCTTCAATTGCTGTAAGTTGATCTAGTGCTTGCGCTTTCTCCTTAAAACTTTTGGACTTTAGAGCTTCCAAGGCAGCGACAAATTCTTCTGAATTATTCAGAGATTCGGCATACGTTGGTGCTGAAAAAAATACACTACTAATAAATAGGGTAATCACCCCCAAAAGGGCGATAGAATAAGAGTTCTTATACAACCTAAGAGTTGACATATTGGATTAATTCTTGCTGTAAATTAAATAAGGAAGGAAGGGAAGTTAATTATGAAACAAAAAACGGCGATTAAACAAGTCAGGAACCGAGCTTATTTAACCACCGTTCTTTTTTATAACAATTTATTTAGCAGCTGCTAAACACTTTTTCTCTTTAGTATTGTAGTTTCCACAGCTTATGGGCTTAGTCCAATCTGAGATCAAGTCTTTACTACCTTCAAGATAGTTAGACCATGCATCACCTGCAACCTCACTATCTGTTCTTGAAACCACTTCAAATTGACCATCTTCCTGAATTTCACCGATCAATACAGGCTTGGTTAAATGATGATTCTTCAACATTTTAGCTGTACCGCCCGTTAGGTTAGGTACCTCAATACCGATCATCGCAGCAGCTACCTTATCCACATCTGTTGTGCCCGCCTTTTCAACCGCTTTTACCCACATATTGAAACCGATCATAGTGGCTTCCATAGGGTCGTTGGTTACACGCTTTTTATCTTTGATGAATGCATGCCAAGACTTGATAAAGGCTTCATTTTCCTTGTTGTCTTCACTCATGAAGTAGTTCCAGGCCGCTAAATGACCCACTAAAGGCTTAGTATCTAAACCTGATAGCTCCTCTTCACCCACCGAGAATGCCATAACTGGGATGTTCTCAGAAGAGACACCCTGATTACCTAGTTCTTTATAGAAGGGCACGTTTGCATCGCCATTGATGGTTGAAACAACGGCTGTTTTCTTGCCCGTAGAACCGAACTTCTTAATATCAGAAACAATGGACTGCCAGTCAGAATGACCAAATGGCGTGTAGTTAATCATGATGTCTTTTTCAGCAACACCTTTTGACTTCAGATAAGCTTCTAAAATCTTGTTGGTAGTACGTGGGTAAACATAGTCTGTGCCGGCTAATACCCAACGCTTTACTTTCAAATCTTTCATTAAGTAATCAACTGCGGGGATAGCCTGTTGATTAGGAGCAGCACCGGTATAGAAAATATTCTTCGAAGACTCTTCTCCCTCATACTGCACAGGGTAGAATAGCAAGCCGTTCAACTCTTCGATAACCGGAAGAACCGATTTACGTGATACAGAGGTCCAACAACCAAAAATGGTGGCTACTTTTTCTTTTTCGATAAGCTCACGGGTTT
>CAZDMX010000175.1:0-5363 GCA_964506085.1 uncultured Thiothrix sp.
CAAGGTGATAGCGTGAAGATAAGCTTTTTTGTAGATGCTTGTGTTGTTGTCGTATTTGCAAAATATCAGGTTGAGCATAGAGTATGTATTCTTTGTTGTTGAGTTCTTTTGCATAATCTAATGGCTTGCTGTGTTCGATTAAAAAGAGATTGGCTTTGTTTAATGAAGCTATTTGTTTAATGGGATGATGTATTTTTTTCTTGATTTGTGTTTTTGATAACGGTGTTTTGATAATGACACGCGGAATAATTTCAAAATCTGCACAGATTTCTTTATCAAAATTAATAATACAAGCTGCTTCCGCCTTTAATGTTAAAAGGCTAAAACATAAAAGAGTAATTATTAGTCGAATCAAATGATTTCCAGTGGTTTGTTCATTAAATTTATGAGTGTTTACATTATGGCTTGTAGTCAGAAACTAACAATCCCGCACAAAAAGTTAAAAAGAGGCCAGAGCTATTCAATGTTATAACTTTTCATTAAACAGACAAAAGTTCCCTCCACCCTTCAACAAAGCTCAGACCATCACCTAGGAGGAAGGTGTTGTAAAAGTAGATTATGTAGGTTGTGGGTGAGGCACGAACCCCAACGTAACGCTGTTTGTTGGGGTTCCTTCGTCACCCACAACCTACCATCATGGCTTTTGCGACACCTTCAAAGGGGAGAGGGAGTTTATTTCACTTAGCATTGAGCAGCCCTGAAAAAGAGGCAGTGCACTTTTTCTCTATGCTAAGATGAAAAGTTACAGCATCAGTGTATTTACAGCAAGCTGCTATCTTATCTCAATTAGTAGTTCTAGGTTCAAGGACGAGTTATTAGATGTTAAATCCCATCAACATATCCAAGAAATATTTTAGCTGGTTGTCTGAAGAAAAAAGACTCGAATGGTATCCTGCATGGTGGTTAATGCGTATAAAGGTAGTTGATTTGTCTGACAACTGGAGACGAATCAGAATACTGCTGCCGCTGGGCTGGATAGCCAAAAATGCTGGGAATTCAATGTTCGGTGGATTTCAGGCATCACTCGCAGACCCTATTGCTCCCATTGCCTGTGCGCGTGTTTTCGAGGGCTATGCTGTTTGGACTAGACACTTAAGTCTTGATTTTATCAGACCTGGTAACTCAGATTTAGAGTTGCGCTTTGACTTCCCAAAAGCTCAAGAGGAAGAGATTAAACAGCAGTTAGCAAACAAAGGAAGAAGTACCCCGACTTTTGAGTATGGTTTTTACACCACTGATGGTAAATTGTGTACAAAAATTACTTGTGTCGTCGCTATCAGGCCGCGTGGTTACTCCATAAAAACACATCAAGAGATCACGTCAAGGGCTAAGGACAGACCATCATGAGTTATTTGGCAAGGATCGCAGCATGCAATCAATATGACTTAAGCCATTACAAAGTATTTACCCTACATGATGAGAAAGTGGGTTGGATTAACTCAGCTTTCGAGCAAGAGCTATCTTGTTATCCTGATGTTTTCAGTCTCTCGGGAACATCTATTACTTTTAATAGCAAACTTGATACTGCAGATAAACTGACCTCGGCAGCAAACGAGGTGTTTGTCGATTTACATCAAAAAGGCGTTATTGACACTTGGGTCGGTGAAATATATCCGCTTGTTATGAAGTTCGGCGAAACCCCACGCATGTATGTAGAAAGAGCTGCAACGATGTATCTTGGTGTCAAAGGCTTTGGTGTGCATGCCAATGGGTTAGTTAAAAAAGACGATGGTATTTATGTTTGGATAGGCACTCGCACAATGGACAAACCCTTCTGGCCAGGGAAGTTGGATCAAATGGTTGCTGGCGGACAACCCGCAAAAATCAGCCTATTAGATAATTTAGTAAAAGAAGCTGCTGAAGAAGCGAACATTCCTGAGCAAATGGCCAGACAAGCAAACTATATCACTGCATTGAGCTATTGCTGTGAAGGAAGTAGAGGTTTAAACCCCGACACCTTGTTTGTTTATGATATATGGATACCAGAATCCTTTATTCCAGAGAATACAGATGGTGAAGTCACCTCGTTCCAGTTGTTGAGCCTGAAGGAATTAGCCTCAATTGTGGAATCCACATCTGACTTTAAGGAAAACTGTGATTTGGTTAATATTGACCTGTTACTTCGGCAGGGTGTTATACAGCCTGATCATCAGGATTATGACGAAATCAAAGAACGGCTATATTCCCCTGCTGTAGAGTTGTAGCGGCTTCCTTAAGGACTCAGGATGTTATTGAATCATGAATCCTAAGTACATCAAGAAACAGGGCTGTTCAATACAGCTAATTTTTCACTATCACGATGTGTTTTTTACTTGGAAGTGGGACTTTAGTCCCGCAAATGGTGCTACGAAGAAGCATTGGCGAGACTGAAGTCTCACTTCCAGTTAGTATTGAACAGCCCTGCATCAAGAAGGGGGCGATTAAAAGTGATGATTTGTAGGTTTTTTTATACATTGACATCACTTTTAACCGCACCTATCAAGAAGAACAAACTTGATGAACAATATTGCGATAATCAGAAATAATGGGGTCGTATTTCAAATATCTGGTATTCACCCAGCCATCACGTCCATTCCAGCGTATTTTTTGCCAAACATTTCTCCCATGCCTTACCTGTTTACCGGGAAATTTTACAATACCAACAGCACTATGAGGAATACTGGCTATTCTTTTGGAAGTAGCACTTCCTGATGCACGTACATTCAAACTTTGTCCACGGGCTACATTTACTACCTTAAATGTTTTAATTTGAGGGGTATTCTGACTTTTTGAGCCGTTGAAACCACAGCATAATGAGTTCTCAGGGTTCTGCTGTACACACTGGCGATGTTTGGCTAAAAAATTAGTAGCCTGTTGATCGGTAGCAATATAATTATTGTAAACCCAACCTTCTTTGACACCCCAGACAACCTTCTGCCATTGCCCGTGTTTCTTTGACGTTCTTTTAAGAATCCATCTTGCATCGGCAGGTAATTGAAGTATCACCGATGAATTCATGCTTGGATGTTGTCTAACATTCAAGACATTCGCCATCTGTAAATTAGCAACCTTATATGCCTGCCTAGTATCAGCTGCATTTGCAAAATTAAAGATGAAGGAGAGAGAGATTAGACTAGTCATTAACAATATTTTAAGAGATTTCATATTAGACCCATTATTAAGAAAGTTCAAAATGTACAACTACTACGAGGACGCTGAGATGACGTGTCCAGTAATCGGCGCTATTTTGCCAATAGTCGCACAAATTCCAGTATTAGTTCATTTTATTTATTAAAAATCATATATTTCAGTTAGAGATTTATCAAAGCATATAATGTAACAATTTGTTACTGGGCTATCCGATTCTATTGCCTTTAGGTTAAACCTGACTTAGGAATATCGATGAGCAGACTACTAATACTTTTACTAGGACTTATCCTTTTTCTGTTGTTTGGATATTGGTGTGTTTACGAAAAAGCCGCTCCTACCATACAAAATGACATCAAGGACAGAGTCTTAAATGCATTAGATAAAGGCGGATATTCTACCCTTGATATATCGATTGATGGGCGAGATGTAACACTGAGCGGATCAGTAGAGGAGAAAACACAAAGAGGCGATGTAGAGCGAATATCTATGGTAAAAGGTGTTCGGCTTATTGAAAACCAAATTCTAGTAAACAAAAAAGCTGTTCAAACCCCTTACTTTCTCAATGTGGAAAAAAATGCAGCCAACCATCTTAATTTGAAAGGCTTTGTTCCTGATGCTCTCACTCACCACAATTTTGTTTCTTATCTAATGGAGACATTTGACACCACATCCATTGAAGATCATCTAATAGAGCAAACAGATCCTCCTGATAATTGGACATCCTTGAGCCGATTAGGGCTAGATGCTTTAGTACAAACACAAGCAGGGGTTCTAAACATCTCTAATGATGAGTTGCGCCTAACTGGAAATGTGTCTTCTGAAGAAACTCGTCAACAAATCATCAGCGCGCTTACCAAGCAGCTACCCAAAAATATAAAGACCACAACACGACTGGATATAGAACAAACTCAGAGTTTGAATGTCAAAGAAATGGATTCGAAAGAAACCCATAAAATGACTGCTATCGCATGCCAGGACGAGTTAGATAAAGCATTGTCTGGTACAAAAATTATCTTCAACATCAGTAGCTCTAAGATAAATAGTTCAAGCTATCCAGTGCTAGAGAAAATTGCGGAGATTAAAGCAAAATGTCCGGCTTTGACTCTACATATAGTTGGGCATACAGACTCAGTGGGTAACGAAAACTTTAACCTGCAACTCAGTAAAAAACGTGCACAATCTGTAAAAGAGTACTTCTCAACTGCTGGCATTAACAATAACAATATGATTGCAGAGGGAGTTGGATCAACTCAGCCCATCGCTGACAACCGAACGAAGAAGGGACGAAATAAAAATCGTCGCATTGAGATGTCAATAGAAGAGTTATAATTAATGAGTTATTTAATTTCACAATTATGGATATGTTTGTTTGTTGCTTCCTTACTTGGAGGCTTAGTAGGTTGGTTCTTACGAGGTGACAACCGTTCAAAGCTTACTGAAATAGAAAACAGGTGGCGAAGTAGGTTCGCTGAGCTAGAATTTTCCAATCAAGCGCTGAATAACCGATTAAAACAAGGTGATACTTCTGAAAATAAATATAAGTCTCTCCAGTCCAGACTTATGAAAATGAATAAAGCTGCTGATTTAGCCAGCCAACAGCTTAAATTCAAAGATCAATCATTGTCCAAGATAGGACAAGAACTAGAGCAAAGTAACATCAAGTTGCTAGATAAAAAATCTCAAATAAATGAATTAGTCACTCAGCTATCTAACTTTGAAACTCAACAAGAATCTGGAGATAAAATAACAAACCAACTCCTTTCAAAAAAACAGGTTAATCAGCATAAAAAATTAAAGAAAGATTATTCTCCTGAGATGGAAACACTTGCTCGACAACTACAGAAGAAAACTGATCAATATTCGGCTATCAAAGAAAAATATGAAAAAATATCTAAAAAAATAGATGGCTATAAAGCCAGCTTAATGGATGCTGAGTCGAAGTTGGAAGTGGCGGCTAAAATGCTTGAAGATCAATCTGTAAACAAAAAATAAGTTTAATCATCTGAGTCTGGAACTGTAAGGTGTAAGGTGTAAGGAAGCAGCTTAAACAATATGAGTCTGATTTGTTCTGAAGTCAATATCACTATTCACCCAAGCAAGAATATCTAACTTCTAGCTGATTAGGTAGCTGTCTCAGCCATACTTTAAAAATTTCTATTAAAATTGTTGCGGGTGACGACTGTATGGACACAGGAGGTAGGGTGACGCATGGAGCAGTACCGAGGAACGAACTA